>CAMSQT010000050.1 GCA_947062645.1 uncultured Clostridium sp.
CAACACTCTTTCCCTACACGACGCTCTTCCGATCTCAGCTGAAAAAATGTTTAGAGTTGTGAGCCAAGAAGTCTTTCCATTTATTAAAAATCTTGCAAAAGATAAGAATTCAGGATATGCCAAATATATGGAAGATGCTATATTCATTATACCAACGCCAATTATGTTACAAAAAGTAGTATCAGCAATGGATAAATTAGAAATGAAAGAAAGAGATACAAAAGGGGATGTATATGAATATTTACTTTCAAAACTAAACCAAGCGGGAGTAAATGGTCAGTTTAGGACACCTAGACATATTATTAGAATGATGGTAGAACTTATGAAGCCAACGCCAGAAGATATCATTGTAGATCCAGCATGTGGAACAGCAGGATTTTTAGTAGAATCAGGTGAATATTTAAGGAAGAATAGTGGGGATTTATTTTTAACAGACAATTTAACAAATCATTTTAACAATACGATGTTCTATGGATTTGATATGGATAGAACCATGCTTAGAATAGGAGCTATGAACCTAATGCAACATGGAATAGAAAATCCCAATATCATGTACAAAGATTCTTTGTCAGAAGATAATGAAGACAATGGAAGATATACTTTAATACTAGCCAATCCACCATTTAAAGGGTCAATTGATAGTGAAAGAACAGCAAAAGATTTATTAGCAGTTACCAAAACAAAGAAAACAGAATTATTATTTTTGGCATTATTTTTAAGAAGTCTAAAAATAGGTGGAAGATGTGCATCAATTGTACCAGATGGCGTGTTATTTGGAAGTTCAAATGCACATAAACAAATAAGAAAAGAATTAATTGAAAAACATAAGCTAGAAGCAATTATATCTATGCCAAGTGGAGTGTTTAAGCCATATGCAGGGGTATCAACAGCAATTATGATATTTACAAAAACTACACAAGGTGGAACCGATAAAGTTTGGTTTTATGATATGACTGCAGATGGACTTAGTTTAGATGATCAAAGGCAGCCTGTGAAGGAAAATGACATTCCAGATATTATTACAAGGTTTCATAATCGCGAGTCAGAGGAAGAACAAAATAGAGCCAGGACAGAAAAATCATTTTTTGTACCAAAAGAAGAGATTGTGAAAAATGATTATGATTTATCGATTAATAAATATAAAGAAATTGTAATGGAAAAAAAGGAGTATGAAAAACCAGAAGTGATATTGAAAAGAGTTATTAGCATGGAGGCAGAAATCCAACAAAGTTTGAAAGAGTTGGAGGAGATGTTGTGATGGGAAAAGTGAAACTGGGAGAGATTGTTGAAATAAAAACAGGGAAATTAGATGCAAATGCTTCCGATAAGAATGGGAAATATCCATTTTTTACCTGCTCGAAGGAACCGCTAAAGATTAATCAATATTCTTATGATTGTGAATGTGTTCTGGTGGCTGGTAATGGTGATTTAAATGTAAAATATTATAATGGTAAATTTGATGCTTATCAAAGAACATATATAATAGAAGCAAATAATAAAAAGACTATTAATACAAAATATTTATATTATTTAGTTAATAGCAATATAGAATGTCTAAGAAAAAGAGCAATTGGAGGAGTTATAAAATATATAAAATTAGGAGATCTAAAGGATATCCAAGTTGAAAACATAGATTTAGTGAAACAAATAAATATAGTAAAAAAGTTAGATAAACTACAACAAATAATAGATATAAGAAAAAAGCAAATAGAAGAGTTAGATGAACTTATTAATTCACAGTTTGTAGAGATGTTTGGAGATAATGAAAAAGGATTTAAATGTAAAGAAATAAAATTTAAAGAATGTGTAAATCAGATATTAAAAGGACCTTTTGGAAGTGATATGAAAAAATCTTTATATGTACCTAAAGGGAAAGATACATATAAAGTATATATACAAATAAATGCAATACAAAAAAATCAAGATTTAGGAGATTATTGGATTTCAAAAGAGTATTATGAACAAAAAATGTATAAATATGAGTTAAGACCAAATGATTATATAATAACTTGTGATGGAACACTAGGGAAATTATTACAATTAAATGAAAATATGACCAAAGGAGTAATAAGCTCTTCACTTTTAAAAATTAGTTTAAAAGAAAACATGATTTTATCAAGATATTTTGAAAATATTTGGAATTTATATATGTTGCATCAAATGAGCAAAAATATAAGAAATGCCTGTTTAACACATTTACCATCTGCTAAAATAATTGGGGATATGGAAATTCCATTACCAAGTATGGAAGAACAAAAAGAGTATGCTAAATTTGTCAAACAAATAGAAAAACAAAAAAGTAAAATACAAACAAATTTAAAACAAATAGAAGAATTACAAGCTAGTCTAATGGACAAATATTTCTAAATTGCATTAACACACAAGTTGTACTTGTCCAAGTTTAGCCATGAGAAATAAAAATATTATAATTAGAGGAAAAAGTAATGTCAAATTTTGAATTTTTAAAAAAGAATAAAATATTTAACAATTTTTCAGGAGCATGTCAAGAAGCAGAAAATGGAATAGGACTAAACACAGTAACATGTAGTATATTATGTAGAAGAGCATTAGAATTAGGTGTAAAATGGGTGTATGCAAACGACAATGACCTAATAATTCCATACCAAAATAATCTATCAGCTTTAGTACATAATATAACATTTAAAAACATAATAGACAGAAAACTATTAAAACAAATTGAATACATTATAAAATTAGGCAATTATGCCGTACACAATAACAAAAAAATAGCAAGAGAAGAAGCAATCTTATCATTAAAATATCTCTATAACTTTATGCAATGGATAGCCTATTGTTATGGGGATAACTTTAAAGATGAAGAATTTGACGAAAATACCTTACCAAAACAATCCTTAAACATATTAGCCGTAAAAGAAAAAGAAAATTTATATGAAGAATTAGCAAAAAAAGATAAAAAACTAGAAGAAACTAGAAAAGAAAATGAAGAATTAAGAGCAGAACTAACCAAGAAACGTGAAGATAAAAAAGAAAATTACACATTTGAAGTAAAAGAAATTTCAGAATATGAAACGCGAAAAAGATATATAGACTTAGAACTAAAACTTGCGGGATGGGATTTCGAAGAAAATATTACAGAAGAACTAAAACTATCTGGAATGCCGAACAACAAAGTAGAAGGTTATGCAGATTATGTATTGTTTGGAAAAAACGGTTTACCATTAGCAGTTATTGAAGCAAAAAGAACAAGTGTTGATCCAAGAGTAGGTCAAAACCAAGCGAAACTATATGCAGACTGTATCGAAAAAGAATATAACCAAAGACCGGTTATTTACTACACAAATGGATTAGAAATCTATATGTGGGATGACACAAATTATGTACCTAGGAAAGTAGCAGGCTTCTATACACAAGAAGAATTACAATTATTAGTAAATAGAAGGCAAACCAAACAGAACTTAGAACACATATACATCCAAGAAAAAATAACAAATAGAGAATACCAACTAGAAGCAGTAAAAAGCGTATGTGAAACCTTTGAAGAAGGTCATAGAAAAGCGCTATTAGTAATGGCTACTGGAACAGGAAAAACAAGGACTGCTATATCAATAGTAGACGTATTAACAGATAAAGAATGGGTGAAAAATGTATTATTTTTAGCCGATAGAACGTTTTTAGTAAAACAAGCCAAAAATAATTTTACAAAATTATTACCTAATACATCATGTTGTAATTTGTTAGAAGGTAAAGAAAATCCAGAAGAATGTAGAATTGTATTTTCAACTTATCAAACAATGATAAATGCTATTGATAATACTAAAAACAAAAGTGGAAACAAATTATTCACACCAGGACATTTTGATTTAATCATAATTGATGAGGCACACAGAAGTATTTATAAAAAATATCAAACAATATTCGAATATTTTGATGGATTAACAATTGGTTTAACAGCAACACCAAGAAACGATGTTGATAAAAATACCTATCGATTTTTTGAAATAGAAAATGATGTACCAACATTTGCTTATGAATATGATAAAGCAGTACAAGAAGGATATTTAGTAGATTATCATTCTATTAAAACAACAACAGATTTTATGGATAGAGGGATAAAATACGAGGAGCTATCAGAAGAAGAAAAAGAAGAATATGAAAACACCTTTGCAGACGAAGAAGAAAACATCCCAGAAGAAATTGAAGCAGAGGCTATAAATTCATGGTTATTTAATCGAGACACTATAAAAAAATTATTAGAGTTATTAATGGAAAAAGGGCTAAAAGTAGAAGGAGGAGACAAACTTCGGAAAAACAATTATATTTGCTAAAAATCATAAGCATGCAGAAAGAATTGTTGAAATATTTAATGATTTGTATCCTCAATACAAAGGAGAATTTGCAAAGTTAATCGATAATCAAGTAAAATACAATGAAAACCTAATAGAACATTTTTCAGTAAAAGATGATTTTCCTCAAATTGCTGTCTCAGTCGATATGTTAGATACAGGAGTCGATATACCAGAAATACTAAACTTAGTGTTTTTTAAGACAGTAAAATCCAAAATTAAATTTTGGCAAATGATAGGAAGAGGAACAAGACTATGTAAAGATTTATTTGGAGCAGAGCAAGATAAGAAAGAATTTTATATATTTGATTATTGTAAGAATTTTAAATTTTTCTCTGAAAATCCAAAAGGAAAAGAATCTTATTCTGTATTAAGTTTAACAGAAAAAATATATCGATATAAATTAGACTTAATTGTTGAACTACAAAATTTAGTATATCAGGCAGAAGAAAGATATAAAGATTATAGAGAAGAATTAATAGAAGAATTTTTACAACAAATCAACAAACTAAATAAAGATAGTTTTGCTGTAAAATCGAAGCTTTACTATGTAGAACAATTTAGTAAAAAGCAAAATTGGAGCCATATAACAACAATAGACTTGATGGATATAAGCGATAATCTGATACCATTATTTAGCTTAGAAAATGAAAGCGAAGAAGCCAAAAAATTCGATAACATGTTATATGCCTTACAAGTAAAAAAGATAAAAAAAGAAAAAACAGCAAGATACGAAAACAGTATAATAGAAACAGTAGAAGAACTTGCAAAGCTAGGAACAGTCCCTCAAGTAAAACAAAAACAAGAACTAATCTTAAAAATTATACAAACAAATTATTTAAAAGAAGCGGATTTTTGGAATATAGAAGAAATAAGGACGCAATTAAGAGATATTGCACCATTTATAGAACCATATTTATGGCATATGCCTATTGATACAGATTTTGAAGATGTACTTACTGATATTGATGAGGAATATACCTATGTAAGTTCAGGAAATAATTTTGCAAACTATAAAAAGAAGTTAGAAAAGTTTTTAACAGGAAATTTAGAAAATAGTATCATATGGAAGATAAGACATAACTTAAGATTGACCGAATTGGAAAAACAAAATTTAGAAAAAATATTATTTGAAGAATTAGGTAGTAATAAAGAATATGCGGAAGTATATGGAGATACTAATATTATAAGAGCTGTTAGAAATATAGTTGGTTTGGACGCAAGTGTGGTTAGTGATATCTTTTACAAATATATCAATGACAATAGGTTAAATATGAAACAGATTCAATTTGTTAAATTGTTAGTTGACTATGTGATAAAAAATGGAACGATAGAAATGGAAAAATTAGAGCAACAACCATTTAGCACAGTTGGACAAGCATATGATTTGTTTGGAAATGATGTGAATTTATTTAAAGAAATAAGAGAAGAGATAGAAATGATTAATGAAAATGCAGAGAAGTTAGCATATTAATTATGAAGTTAGACTAATTTTTCCGAAAGTAAAGGAGAATTAGTCTTTTTTACTATTTTTTACAAAAAATTTCAAAAAACGCTTGACAAAAAATGGAAACCAGATTATAATAAAAAACATCAAACAATTTATTCAATAAATTTAAAATCGTAATTAAATTCAAAACCAAAAAACTAAAAAATCTTATATAGTTTAAATATCTAAGGTCATAACATTGTAATCCAAGAAAAAATACCTTCGTTTTTTTAAGAAAAAAATTTTCCAATAATTCCCCATCATGATAAAAATAATGAGACAACCCAATCCTATTATAAAATTATCTTGAAAAATGGCCTTAGATATTTAAGCTATATAAGTAGAAAGGAATCTATGTTAGCAATTACAAAAAGCATGGCATTACAAGGATTAGAAGGATACTTAGTATCCATTCAAGTGGACATATCCAACCGGCATGCCAGAATTTCAAATTGTAGGTCTGCCAGACGCCAGTGTAAAAGAATCTAAAGAAAGAGTAAAAACAGCAATCAAAAACTCCAACATGGAATTTTTAAGTAGAAAAATAATTGTGAATCTATCTCCAGCAAACATGAGAAAAGAAGGTTCCATGTTTGACTTACCAATTGCTATAGGAGTCTTAATAGCAAATCGAAACATACCAAATCCACACTTAGGAAAAATATTAATGGAAACGCTATTTATTGGAGAATTATCTTTAAATGGAAACTTAGAAAAAACAAATGGAATTCTGCCAATCTGTATCGAAGCAAAAAAAATGGGTATCAAACGAATTATTATACCAAAAAAGAACCTAGAAGAAGCAAAAATTTTAGAAGGAATCGAAATCTTGCCAGCAAACAATTTAAATGAAGTAGTAGAATACCTAAGAGGCAATAAAAGAATTCAACAAGAAAAAAGGAAAGAAATCAATTTAGAAGCAAACTTAGACTATGAATTTGATTTTGCAGAAGTAAAAGGACAAGAAAATGTAAAACGAGCTTTAGAAGTTGTAGCAAGTGGAGGACATAACTGTCTTTTAATTGGTTCGCCACGGTTCGCGGCAAAACTATGTTAGCAAGAAGGCTACCAACCATCTTGCCCAATATGAAATTAGAAGAAGCCTTAGAAGTTACCAAAATATATAGTATATTAGGCTTAATTTCGCAACAAGAACCCTTAATACTAAAAAGACCATTTCGTAGTCCACATCACACCATTACACCAGTATCTTTAATAGGTGGAGGAGCAATTCCCAAGCCAGGACAAATCAGTTTAGCACACTTAGGTGTTTTATTCTTAGACGAGTTACCAGAATTTAATCGAAACGCATTAGAAACTCTACGAGTTCCCTTAGAAGATGGAAAAGTTACTATTAGTAGAGTAAATACCACCATTACTTACCCTTGTGAATTTATGCTAATTGCTAGTATGAATCCATGTCAATGTGGTTATTATGGAAGTAAAGAAAAAGAGTGTACTTGCAGACCAGAACAAATCAAAAAATACATTAGCCGAATCAGTGGCCCACTTTTAGATAGAATTGATATTCACATCGAAGTAGATGGCGTTAAGTATAAAGAACTAGAAACAAAACAAAAACAAGAAACTTCGGAAGAAATTAGAAAACGAGTCAATCAAGCAAGAAATATTCAATTAGAAAGATACCAAAAGTATCATATTTTTTCAAATTCTCAATTAACTCCAGATCGGAAGAGCGTCGTGTAGGGAAAGAGTGTTGGATCGAGT
>CAMSQT010000051.1 GCA_947062645.1 uncultured Clostridium sp.
GGAATTGCCAAATCAAGTTTAGAAGTTTGTATTGAAATTTTTTTTGTAAGAGGAAGCAAAATGATAGGAAGAGAGCATTATTTTTACCAAGACCTAAAAGACATGGAAAATAAAGAAATAGTGGCAGGATTTATCAAACAATATTATTTAGACAACCCCAATATTCCTAATAAAATCATGATAAAAGAAGAAATAGAAGATAAAGAAGCAATCGAAAAATGGTTATCCACAAGTTTAGGAAAGAAAGTGGAAATCAAAACACCTAAAAAAGGAGAAAAATTACGATTTGTAGAAATGGCAGAAAAAAATGCAAAAGTGACTTTAGAAAACAAAGAAAAAGACAAAGGCGAGATTCTGCTAGAATTAAGAGAAGTTTTAGCATTAAATAAATTACCAAGAAAAATTGAAACTTATGACATATCTAACTTAGCAGGAGAATACACCGTAGCTGCTATGTGTGTTATGCAAGACCGGAGTAATTAAAAAGAACCTATCCAGAAGATTTAAAATAAAAACAGTATTTGGACAAGATGATCCAAGATGTATGGAAGAGGTAATTGTAAGAAGACTAAAACATTCCATCGAAAATCCAAACGGAGGCTTTGGAGAATTACCAGATGTCATTTTTGCCGATGGTGGAATCACCCAAATTAGAGCAGTTCAAAGTGCCATCCAAAAAGTAAACGATGGCGAGAAATTGAACCAAAAGTTAGAAATTCCTGTGTTTGGAATGGTTAAAAATGATAAGCATCAAACAAGAGCTTTGATGGACGACCAAAGAAGAGAATTGAAGATTACGCCTAATTTAATGAAAGCTATTACAAATTTTCAAGATACCGTACATGATACAGCAATTACCTATCATAGAAAATTAAGAGATAAGCAAATAACAAAGTCCGCTTTGGACGAAATTGATGGAATTGGAGAGGCTAAAAAACAGGCTTTATTAAAACATTTTGGAAGCGTAGAAAAGATAAAACAAGCAAGTGAAGAGGAATTAATGCAGGTCAAAGGAATTAGTAAAAGTTTAGCCCAAAAGATTTTGGGAGATTAAAACGAGGAAATTAACATTTCTTCGTTTTTTAGATTTTTAGGAAAATGGATGCAGTTTTCATAGAATTTTTTAAATACTGGAATATTTTGAATTTCTTAGCATATACATATAAGGAAAAAATAAGAAGGGAGATTTTTTATATGGAATATGCAAAAGATGAAGTTTTTCAAGTTAGATACAGTACTAAATTAAATCGATTAGAAATGACGAAAGAAGGATGGACAAGCAGAACCTACCAAAGAATAAAAAGGCACAAGCTATTAACAACTGTAGTTATTGCTTTTTTTACATTTGCTATAATTAACTTTTTTATGATATGTAATTTCATGAAAATTTTACAAAATGTTTGAATTTAGGACATAAATATGGTAAAATAATACTATTCTAAAAAAGGGAGGAATAGTAGTTTATTTAAGCTACCCAAAAAATATGAAATTAGCAAATGAGTGGAAAGAATATAAAATACTAGACTTAGCAGATGGACAAAAATTAGAAAAATGGGGAGATGTAATTTTAGCAAGACCAGACCCACAAGTTATATGGAAGGCTAAAAGTTATCCAAACAAATGGAAAGAAATTAATGCAACCTATCATAGAAGCAAAACCGGTGGAGGTTCTTGGGAATTTAAAAAGAAAATGCCAAAAACATGGCAAGTGCATTATAAAAACTTAACCTTTAACATTAAACCAATGGGCTTTAAACACACAGGACTTTTTCCAGAGCAAGCGGTTAACTGGGATTGGATGATAAACAAAATTAGGAATGCCAAAAGAGAAATAAAAGTATTAAATTTGTTTGCCTATACAGGGCGGAGCGACGGTTGCGTGTTTATCAGCAGGAGCTTCTGTATGTCATGTAGATAGTTCAAAAGGAATGACAACATGGGCAAAGGAAAATGTGATTTCATCTGGGTTACAAGATAAAAAAGTTCGCTTTATCATTGATGATGTAGTAAAATTTGTAAACCGAGAAATTAGGCGTGGTAATCGTTATGATGCTATTATCATGGATCCTCCATCTTATGGAAGAGGAGCAAAAGGTGAAGTCTGGCAATTTGAAAACAACATTTATGATTTGGTAGAATTATGCACGCAAGTATTATCAAACGAGCCACTGTTTTTCTTAATTAATTCTTATACAACAGGGATCTCAAGCACTGTCTTACAAAATATTTTAGAGTTAACAGTAGATAAAAAACAGAAAGGAAAGTTAGAATGTGGCGAAATTGGATTACCTATGGAAGATTCTAAATTAGTGCTACCTTGTGGAATCTATGGAAGATGGGAGCGGAGAAAAAAATGCAAAACCTAAAAATAGTATTTGAAGACAACCATATAATTGTAGTAGAAAAAATGCCAGATACTCCATCACAAGCTGACAAGACAGAGGATTTAGATATGCTAACCATCATAAAACAGTACATCAAAGAAAAATACAATAAACCAGGGAATGTCTATTTAGGATTGGTTCATAGGCTAGATAGACCAGTGGGAGGAATTATGATTTTTGCCAAAACTTCAAAAGCAGCCTCAAGACTAAGTAATCAAGTAAGAGAAAAAACTTTCAAGAAAAAATATTTAGTAGTAGTCGATGGAAAAGTTTCTCCTAAGCAAGGAAGTTTAGAAGACTATCTATACAAAGACGAAAGACATAATATAAGTAAAGTGGTAAGCAAGGAAAAGAAAAATGCTAAACTTGCGAAATTAGATTATAAAGTTTTAAAGTATAATGAGGTGAAAAATTTAAGTTTACTAGAAATTGATTTACATACAGGAAGGCATCACCAAATAAGAGTACAATTATCCCATTTTGGTCATAGTATTTTTGGAGATCAAAAATATGGAACAAGAGGGCAAGGAAAGCAAATTGCTTTATGGGCTTATCAGCTTACCATTAACCATCCTGTTACCAAAGAAAAAATGATATTTGAGGATTTACCAGAGCCAATAGGAACGTGGTGTATTTTGAAAGAATAATATAAAATTAGCAAAATTTTGAAAAATTTCAAAAAGTATTTGCATTTTGGAAAAAATTATGGTACAATAGCGAAGTATAAAAAGGAAGAAACCGTAGGGAGGAAAAAAATAAATGGAAATAGCAAAAGGAATACTAATTGTAATCTACTTTATGGTAGCAGTAGTCTTAATCATATTGACACTTATCCAATCAAAAGAAGATGCAGGACTATCTTCAACCATAACAGGTTCGTCAACTAACAACTTCTTTGAAAAAAACAAAGGAAGAACCAAAGAAGGAAAACAAAAAAAATGGACGATTATATTAGCAGTAGTATTTGCAATATTAACTATAGCATTAGGTATATTATATATGGCATAGAAAAATAGTAAGAAGAGCGGTTTTATTAAAAAACTTGCTCTTTTTTCGAAAAATCAAAAGTTACTAAAAAAAACGGAACCAGTAGCAAGTGGTGACTGATAGAAAGGAAAGAATAATGGAAGAACAAGAGGAGAAAATCTTAGAATTAATGAAAGACAAGGACTATGTACCTATGAAGGCAAAAGAAATTGCCATGATAATGAGAGTACCCAAAAAAGAATACGGAGATTTTTTAGAAATACTAGGAAATTTAGAATTAAACTTCAAGATACAAAAAAACAGAAAAAGTAGATATCGTCTAGTAGAAAAGACCTATTACGATGGCATTTACCGAAAAAATCAAAAAGGTTTTGGTTTTGTAAGATTAGAAGACCATCAAGACGAAATCTATATTGCAAAAGAAAATTCATTAGATGCTTTAAATGGAGATAGAGTATTAATTGAAATCTTAGAAGAAGAAAACAAAGTAAAAAGTGCAGAAGGGAAAGTAGTAAAAATCCTAAAACATGAAAAAGATACAATTGTAGGAATCTTTCAAAATAACAAAAGCTTTGGATTTGTTGTGCCAGACGACAGAAACTTTGGTACTGATATTTTTATTGCTAAAAAAGATATGGGAAAAGCAAGAAATGATCACAAAGTTTTAGTAAAAATAACAAAATATCCTTCTAAGCGGAAAAAAGGCAGAAGGAAAAATTATAGAAGTTTTAGGAAATGTAAATGAAGCAGGGGTAGACATGCTATCTTTAATCAAAGAATACAACCTACCATCAACCTTTCCAGAACAAGTTGTGCAAGAAGCAAAACACTTCGAAAATAAAGTAGATAAAAAAGACATACCAAATCGAGTAGATTTTCGAGAGAGAGAAATCTTTACCATTGATGGCGAAGACGCCAAGGACTTAGACGATGCGGTTCGAGTAGAAAAACTAAAAAACGGAAATTACAAATTAGAGGTTCATATTGCCGATGTAAGCTTTTATGTACAAGAAAACAGTTTACTAGACCAAGAAGCACTACTTAGAGGAACCAGTATTTATATGCTAGGAAGAGTCATTCCCATGCTTCCAAGAGAATTATCAAATGGGATTTGTAGCTTAAATGCAGGAGAAGACAGATTTACTTTATCTTGTATCATGGAAATAGATAAAGAAGGAAATGTAGTAGCAAGTGAAATCGTAAAAGGCATTATTAATGTTACGAAAAGAATGAGCTATACGGATGTACAAGCAATTATAGAAGGTGAAAATAAGCAAACTATAAAAAAATATGAACCATATATTTCTCATTTTAAATTAATGGAAGAGTTAGCTAAAATCCTAAAAAGTAAAAGGATAGAGCAAGGGTACCTAAACTTAGACATTCCAGAAAGTAAAATTGATTTAGACATGGATGGAAAGGTAACCAATATTTCTAAATATGAAACAACATTTGCCCATGAAATTATTGAACAATTTATGCTAACAGCAAATGAGACAGTAGCAGAAAAATTCTTTTGGTTAGAAGCACCTTTTATTTATCGTGTTCACGAAGAGCCAGACCTTGAAAAAATACAAGAATTAAATAAGTTTTTATTTAATTTTGGCATGAAAATAAAAGCCAATCAAGATAACATCTATCCTAAAGAATTTGCTAAAATATTAGAAGAAGTAAAAGGAAAAGAGGAAGAAAAAGTAGTATCTAATCTAGTGCTAAGAACCTTAAAAATAGCAAGATATGAAGCAATCAACCAAGGACACTTTGGAATTGCTAGTAAATATTATTGCCACTTCACCTCGCCAATCAGAAGGTACCCAGACTTATTTATCCATAGAATGATATCAAAATATTTACAAGAAAACTATGATGTAACACAAAAATGGATAGAGGATAAAAAAGAACAAGCTGAAGCCAGAGCCAAACAATCAAGTGAAAGAGAAAAAATAGCAACAAAAGTAGAAAGAGAAGCTGAAGACTTGAAAAAAGCGGAATACATGGAAAATAAAATAGGAGAAGAATACGAAGGAATTGTATCTTCTGTAACTTCTTTTGGTATATTTGTAGAACTAGAAAATACAGTAGAAGGTCTAATTGGATTCCAAGATCTAGGAGACGAGTATTTTATCTATGACGAAACGAGAAAAAGATTAATAGGAGAAAAAACCAACAAAACCTATAAAATAGGAGACAAAATAAAAATACGAGTAAAAAAGGCAAGTAAATTATTAAGACAAATAGATTTTGAACTTGCCTAAGAAACATTCCCAAATGAGTACCAAAGATATTTTTTGGAAGAATATAAGGCTTTTAGTACATCCAAATAACAAAGTTAGAAAAAATAACAACGCCAATACTAAAAGCAATAACCGTAATACCACCAAGCTTATTTTTTAGGGTATTTATTTCATATAAAGCATAGCCGGATAGCCTTTAATAAAATATATAAGCTAATGATTAAAAATAATATATGATAAGCAAAACTAGACAAAATAATTTCTCCTTTCAGTGTTCTCGTCCCCAAAGAAATCCGGAAACAGTGGGGACATTCTTAAGTTTCTGTAATTAACATGCCGAGATTTTACAGAAGTATTTACCTCAACATCAAAAAAGGCATTTTGATAATTGTCGCACCAATTGTAAGTATCAAAGTCTTGTGTGGTAAAGAAATTATTAAGGGCGTACTTTCCAAAGCCATTGATGTCTGATTTAAAGTCTTTTGCGGTTTTATAAAGATAGTCACCAAAGACAGATTCTAAGTATTTGTTACAAGTTTTTGAAATATTGTCTAATACTTCAGGATCTAGATATTTAGAGTCGTTGGTCATAGAGTGAATACGACCATTGAAACTAGTTTTTACTTTGATGTAAGGGGAATTGGTGGAGGTGTCTATCGTGATGTTAGTAGAACTAGCAGGTGTGATATAAATATCGATGTAACTGCTAGTGTCGTCAGGGTCTGCAATGGAAATTAAGAAGCGGTCTACTTTGTTTCTAAGTGCTAAATAGCAAGTTGTTTCTAAAGCACAAAGTTCACCGATTAAAATGTCGTCTTTAAAAGCTGCAATTCCAATGTTTTCACTGCCGTTTTCTCCTTCGATTGGTGTTTGATTGGCTTTTACATTATAATTTTCTTGAATGTGATTATTACCTTGATTTTCAGGTTTTTCAGTAGAAATTCCACCTAAAATAGCAACTGGTTCGCAGGTTTTACAAATTAAAGAATTAAAAAAGTCTCCAATGGTAGCATCTGGCTTAAATCCACTATATTTACTAGAATTTGTGAAAATCTCATAATATTTTGAAAGAAGATTTTCTAACTCTGGAGAAGTTTGCTCCATATAATATTTGGCATTACATTTACTAACGACAATATTTGCAGAGGGTCTTACTTGAGAGTTATTAATTAAGGTATAAATTTCTTCTGAAATACCAGTATAAGCAAAGTCTTCTGCAAATATGATAACCTTGCAATGTGATAAATTAAGTTCCTTTCCCATGTAACTGTTCATTAAATTAAAGGCAGTGCTAAGAGAAGGTGCTTCTACCGAATCGATAACAGTAGGCGTTTTTTCGCTAGCACCAGATTCTGTTGTTTTAGAAGTAGTAGAAAATTGAAAACTTACTTGCAAATTATTGTCACTTCCTTTATCAATACCAATTGCTAAAACATAAGCTAAATTATCAATACCAAGGGAAAGATAAGAGCTAGAAAAGGCAATTAGAAAAGCAATAATTAAAATAATAATAAAGAAATTTCGTATAATTTTATTCAAGTTAAATCCTCCTTTCAATTAAAACTTAAAATAGGTGAGTCAGTTTTGTGAAGTACGATTGGTGTTTAGCTTTTTTTGTTTTTTCTTCATAAGATTTGCTAAAAGTAAAATGCTGATACTTAGGAAAAAGGTGATTCCTAATACTAAACAAGGATAAATAAAGGTTTCGAATTTAGAAGAGATGGCGTAATCTTTAGGGAGTAAAACAATTCCTAAAATAAGAAGTCCAAAAATATCAATTAAAGGCTTTTTACTTTCAATATGGGTCAACTTTTTAAAAATGCCCA
>CAMSQT010000052.1 GCA_947062645.1 uncultured Clostridium sp.
ATGAGGCATTGTGACTGGAGTTCAGACGTGTGCTCTTCCGATCTAAAACGGAATTATCAATATCGAAAGAGAAGTTGAAATCTCTGGGCCTTCCCATTCAAAAGGTGTACTAATTTTAACAGGATACCTAGGCGAAATGTTTGCACAAGATATTCCTTTATGTTTAACAGCAAGTATTTGTTTCGAACAATTATATAATGGAGTGGACGGAGATAGTGCTTCTAGTACAGAACTATATGGTTTACTATCTAGTTTGTCTGGTATTCCTATTAATCAATCGATTGCTGTTACCCGGCTCTGTTAATCAAAAGGGTCAAATCCAACCAATTGGTGGGGTAAACGAAAAAATCGAAGGCTTTTTCCAAATATGTAAAATGAGAGGTTTAGATGGCTCTCATGGTGTTATGATACCAGTACAAAATGTAGATAATTTGCAGTTATCTAATGAAATTATTGAAGCAGTTAAAAATAAGTTATTCCATGTTTATTCCATTTCTACCATTGAAGAAGGAATTGAAGTTTTAACTGGTGTTCCAGCAGGTCGAAAAGATAAAGATGGTCACTTCCCAGCAGGTACTATTAATTATTTAGTTTATGAAAAATTAAAAAAATATGCTGAAATAAGTGAAAAGAGGGATTAATCCCTCTTTTTATCTTATTAAAAATTTAAAACACATTTTGCAAATTAAAATCATACTTATCTTCAATATGCTTTAAAACAAAAACACTTTTATCTAATTGGCTTGTTGCTTCCTCATATTCTTCTGTTTCAAGATAACTCTTAATGGAAACAAAATCTGTTTCTACCTTCTCTAGTTCGTCATGTTCAATATAATAGGCCAACTTATCATGCTTTTGTTTCCATTTTTGATAAATTGCTTCCATTTTCTCTTGCAATTGCTGTTTTTGATGATTATCTTGTGTTATTTCTTCTCTTAGTGAAGTAAGTTCACTAGATAATTGACTAACCACCTCTGTTGTAAAATTAGCAGTTGCTTTATCCCCAAAAATAATAGCAATGATAATAACAATACAGATAATTGTTTCTTTTAACATCTTTAAACTCCTATCCTTTCTTTTATTTTAAGGAGTGTCCCCAAATCCCTATAATAGGGATTTTAGGAACGTCCCCTAATCCCCATTCTTTTTATCTTTTGCCTGGCAAAAAATTTGACCTTTTCCATCTATTGTTACAACCAAAGCGTCTTCGGGTTTCATTTTAAATTTTTCTACTTGTTTTTTTAGCCAAGCATAATTCTTTCCTAAGGCTTGTAAATTTTTGTTCATAATTTTTCCGTCTACTACTAAGTCATAAGGAATTCCTTCGTAGTCAGGTTTTATTCCAAAGTCTTCTGGAATGGTATTTCTTTTTTCTGGCTTTTGAATAACAGTTACTTGTCCACTAGTTTCTAATATAGCATATTCTACATCTCCTAAGTTTACTATATTGTTTCCTCTTAATCTTTCTTCTAATTCATTGATGGTAAATCTTTCTTTTCGTAAGGCTTTTTCGTTAATTTTCCCACGATAGATTAAGATACTTGGCTTTCCACAGATTACTTCTCTTGCTTTTAAACTTTTCATATTAATAATAGAAATAATTAAATGCATTACTAACAATCCTAAAATTGGAATAATTCCATTTGATATTGGAATTCCTATCTCTGTCATGGGGATGGATGCTAAGTCTGCTATCATAATAGATATTGCTAATTCAAATGGTTGTAACTGACCAATTTCTCTTTTCCCCATTAATCTCATTACAATTAATACGATGGTATATAATAAGATGGCTCTAAAAAATGTAATTAACATTGAAAACACCTACTCTTTTTAATTTTTTAACTAAAATGCAATTTTTTATTTATTTTTTACAAATTTTAACTATTTTATACGCATTTTTTTGAATAAATTTTTTTATTTTGAGAATAATAATTTTAGAACCTTTAAAAAAATGACTAAATGAATTTTAATTCTAAGGAGGTTAGACCTATGACAGATGCTCAAGGAAATCAAACAAAATCAGGAGCTTCTACTGCATGGCAAATCGTTGGTAGACTAGTTGCTTCTGCTGTAGTATTAGCTATTACTGCATTTTTTACACCTGGATTTACCATTAATAGTTTTTGGACTTTAGCTATTGCTGCTGTCGTCCTAACAGTTATTGATTATTTAGTTATCAAATTTACTGGTTTACATGCCAGCCCATTTGGTAAAGGATTTGTAGGATTCGCTTTAGCAGCAATTGTTTTATATGTAACACAATTTTTTGTTGCAGGATATTCTATTTCTTGGATGGCTGCCATTATTGGTGCTTTAATCTATGGTGTAGTTGATTACTTCATTCCTGGAAATCAGTCTATGTAGTAATTAATTTTTAAAAGACATATAAAATTCTTTTGTTTATTTTAAGAATTCTATATGTCTTTTTCTTTTTTTATTTTTATCTTTTCTTAACAATCTCATTTTGATTTTTATAAATACTGTTTTCTGGTACCACACCACGAACAGAAGATAGCGGATAAATACTAGCATTCTTGCCAACTACACTTCCCGGATTTAAAACTGTACCACAGCCAATCTCTACGCCATCTCCTAACATCGCACCAAACTTTTTAATTCCTGTTTCTATTTTATCCTTACCATTTTTTACAACAATTAGTTTTTTATCAGACTTTACATTAGAAGTAATTGAGCCTGCACCCATATGTGCTTTATATCCTAAAATAGAATCTCCAACATAATTATAATGAGGAACCTGCACGCCATTAAACAAAATAACGTTTTTTAGTTCTGTAGAATTTCCAACCACTGCATTATCACCAATAATCGCTTTTCCACGAATAAAAGCACAGTGTCTTACTTCTGCATTTTCTCCAATAATTGCTGGTCCATGAATATAAGCAGATGGCATTACCTTTGCAGTCTTTGCTATCCAAATATCTTCACCTTTTTTTTCATATTGATTGGAATCTAACTTGTTTCCAATTTCTACTATGTAATCACCAATATTAGCTAATGCTTCCCATGGATATTCCACTGTTTCTAACAAGTTTTTTGCTATAGTTTCTTCTAAATTATATAAATTACAAACTTTACACTCTTCCATGATTTTTTTCCTCCGTCCCCAAAATCATTGTCTTTTCCAATATTTTTCATACAGTTCTTTTGCTGTTTTTGGGCTGTCTACCCCTTCTTTATTCTTTACTGGTGCAAAATCGTCTTCTCTTCTTCCACGCAAAATAGCAATATCGTCAAAAAATTCAAAAGCATCAAAAATAAAAGATTCAAATTTATAGGAATTTGGCTCTTCTGGAATAATTTCTTTCCCATTTTCGTCTATGTATGAATTTTTCTTAATCGCACTATGATACATTAAGTGTTCTTTGCTTACTTTTTCGATGGCATCAATCGTATATAAATTACACATGATATGAGATTCGCCATATTTTAGTTCCCCTTCTTGGTCAACTTCTTCTGCCATTTTTTCTGGAAGTTCCGCATATTCAATTACTTTTGGGTGACCATTCATTTTGCAAAAAACACCTACTTTTTCATGCGGATTTGCTTTTACAACTGATTTTGATGCGATTTGAACACCTTGTTTGATTGCCATACCAAGTAATGTAACATCTGCCATTTTTAAAAGCACATTGTCAACACCACCAATGAAAATCCATTGAATACCTCTATCTTTCATATCTGCTAAACAGCCACTTTTTCTTAAAGAAGAATAAGTTCCTCCATTTCCATTAGATGCTTCCTTTATTTTATTTTCTTTATTTATTAAAAGTTTTCCTTCTTTATTAATTAATGGTAATCCGGCTTGAGTAAAAATAATTACACTTTTTTTGTCATAGCCAAAAAAATTATTCTTTTCTAAAAAAGCAACGGTTTCGTCATGATTTTCTTCACTTGTCATGATATACCATGGTATTACTACTTCATATTTTTTGTTGGCTTCTTTTAAGTTTTCTGCTAATATTTCAAATAAATATTTTCCTTTTCCATAAACGTCTAACTTAAATGTCCCCTTTGGTCCATTGTGACCGAAGCCTTGTTCCTTGCCCTCCAGCCATAGTGACTACCGCATATTGCCTTTTGCGAATTGCCATTTCACCTATTGTATCAAATTCTTCTTTCTCCATTTTTGATAATTTTGCTTTATCTAAATAAGCTATATTTTCAATTTTATTTTCTTTGATAGCTATTTCCTTTTTGGTGTTGTCATATAATTCCATAATTTGATGGAAGTCTATTTTTCCTATTTGTTCGATTAATTCTTCTTTTTCTTTTCCTTCTAATTTATTTAGTAAATTTATGATGTGTTCTTGGTTATATATTTTTAGTAGTTCTATTGTATCTTGTACTTTATCCATCCTTTTCCCATCCCCTTTAGCCTTTATCATACTTTTGCTATATTATATGCAATCTTATCACATTTGCTTATAATTATCAAGTTTTTTAATGAAACTTGTCATATTCTAAAAAAACCGCCCATATATTTAACTAAAGTTATTTTAAACAAGCATTTCGATTAAGATTAGAAGGAGGTATATAGATGGAAAATACAAGATTGTATGAAGACATCGCAAAAAGGACAGATGGTGACATCTATGTGGGAGTAGTAGGTCCTGTAAGAACTGGTAAATCTACTTTTATCAAACGATTTATGGATTTATTAGTTATCCCAAATATTGATAATGAATACAAAAAAGAAAGGGCAAGAGATGAGCTTCCTCAAAGTGCTGGTGGAAAAACCATTATGACTACAGAGCCAAAGTTCATTCCCAATGAAGCAATTGAAATTACATTAGACAACAATTTAAAATTTAAAACAAGATTAGTCGATTGCGTTGGCTATTTGGTGGATAATGCCATTGGTTATTTAGAAGATGATATGCCTCGTATGGTAAAAACGCCTTGGTCTGATGAAGAGATTCCTTTTGAGACAGCTGCTGAAATTGGAACCAAAAAAGTAATTGACGAACATTCTACCATTGGAATTTTAGTAACTACTGATGGTTCTATTACAGATATTCCAAGAGAAGATTACATTCAGGCAGAAGAAAGGGTTGTAACAGAATTAAAAGCTTTAAATAAACCATTTATTATTCTTTTAAATTCAAATGATCCAAACTCTAATTATACAAAGGAATTAGCTGATAAATTAAGTGATAAATATGGCACTACTGTTATGCCAATTAATTGTGAATATCTAAATATTGACGATATCAATAATATGTTTTCTAAAGTTTTGTATGAATTCCCAGTAGAGCAAATTGCTATCAAATTCCCTCGTTGGATTGATGGTTTAGATAGTGAACATGCTTTAAAAACAGAATTGTATGATGAAATAAAAGATGCTTTTACAGATGTACATGTTTTGAAAGATGTTTCCGCTTGTGTGGAAAAAATTAGACAAACCGAAATTATTGCAAAATCTTCGATTGCTGATATTAGACTTGGCGACCGGTAGTGTAAATGTTGAAATTACTTTAAAAGAAGAGTTGTTTTATCAAATTCTTAGTGAAATTACAGATGTTAATGTTACAAATGAAGGTGATTTGTTTAGTATTATTACTGATTTATCAAAAACGAAGAAAAAATTTGACCGCATCGCCTATGCTTTAGAAGAAGTTGAAGCAAAAGGCTATGGAATTGTAACGCCTAGTATCGAAGATTTAGAACTAGAAGAACCAGAAATGATTAAACAAGGCTCTCGTTTTGGTGTTAAACTAAAGGCAAAAGCTCCTTCTATTCATTTGATAAAAACTTGTGTAGAAACTGAAGTTTCTCCAATTGTTGGCTCTGAAAAACAGTCTGAAGAATTGGTTAATTATCTTCTTTCTGAGTTTGATAGCAATCCAAAGGAAATTTGGAAGTCCAATATTTTTGGAAAGAGTTTACATGAACTAGTAAATGAAGGCCTTCAAACAAAGCTTTCTAAGATGCCAGAAGATGCTCAAATTAAGCTTCAAGAAACTTTAGAACGTATTGTAAATGAAGGTAGTGGCGGTTTGATTTGTATTATTTTATAACAAAATGGGCATTGAATAGATGCCCATTTTTTCATTGTAACTGTTACTCCTATTCTTCTAATAACTCGTACTACTAATAGGCGGATAACTAAATACCCTACCCCCTTCTGTAAACTGATTACTTGGCGTATGATCTTTTGCCATATCATTTGATCCTTTTAAAAAGTAGCGTGTCTTAGAACTTTGACTAACCCAACCCGTACTAGATACTGGATCATCCCAAGTCGCATCAACAGCATACCACTTGTTACCTAATTGCACATAATTCCAAGCATGATTCTCTGTTTTTCCCTCCGAATTTCTACCCTTTCCAATTACCAAAGTACATGGTATATTTAGAGCATCCATCAAATACTTAAAACTCCTTGCATATCCTTCACAAACCGCTTCACCGTTTACCATAGCTCCATAGATATTATAAATATTAGCTTTTGAAATCGTAGAATCATACTCTATTTTGTCTACCAAATAATCATGCACCATTTTAATATTGTCAAAGGTGTTTGCTCTTTTATTTTGTAAAATATAGTTTCTTTCTTTTTCAATCTCTTGTATTGCTTTATTAACCTGCTCTTTAGAAGAAAACTCGTCAATCAAATAATTAGCTTCATTTCCATTATTGATATAAACACCATAGGTTACTTTCTTTCCTTTTGTTGTTGTTTCAATATTTAGATACATCTTATTAGGACTTAAATAAAATACATCTGGATTATCATAAGTATATGCTTCAATAGCAGATTGATAATATTTGCCTAACTGATCTTGCCCATCAGCTTGGCTTAATAAATCACTAAAAGAACTTCCTAATTCTATCTTATAGGTTCCTGTTTTCATATTTTCTTTATTACTTTCAAATGCTTTATAGATAGTTTTTGATTCCTCTTCTAATTGATTATAAAAATATTTATCTACTGTTATATTGGAGTAGTCAACTTCGTTTACTTCTTTCTTTCCATCTTTAATTCCTTCAAATGGATTTTCTATAATTTTAGGAGCTTTGATATCTTTTTCCTCTTTTTCTTCCCCTTGTTGGAAAATTGTTACTACATTTTCTGGCTCCACGGAAGTTTCCAATATTTTTATTTATTTACAAAAAAATATAACAAATAAAAAAAAAAAAACAAAAATAAA
>CAMSQT010000053.1 GCA_947062645.1 uncultured Clostridium sp.
ATAAAGGAGGAATTAGATGGAAAATAAGCGACCTAAGAAATTGCCTTTAACAAGTGACATCGTTTTTAAACGAGCTTTTTCCAAAGAAGGAAACGAAGATATTTTAAAAGCTTTGTTAGAAGCAATATTAGAAATACCAATTCAAAAAGTAGTAATTAAAAATCCAGAATTACCAAGAAACTTGTATGACAGTAAAGCAGGCGTGTTAGACATTAAAGTAGAAATAGACGAAAAAACCTTATGTAATATTGAGATGCAAGTAACAGAGCAAAAAATGATAGACAAAAGAAGTACTTTTTATATGGCAAGATTAGTAGAAGACGAATTAAAAAGAGGAGAAGATTACGAAAAAGTAAAAAATACGATAGTAATTAATCTATTAAACTTCGAGTTTTATGAAAGAAACAGCTATCATAACATAGCACACATGAAATTTGAAGAAACAAAAGAAGAAGAAAAAATTGATATGGGATACCAAAAGGAAGAAGAATTAGCAACAGACGACTTAGAAATGCACTTTATCGAGATACCAAAGTTTGTTAAGAAAAATCCAGAAGCCAAAAGTAAGTTAGAGCAATGGTTATGGCTACTGGCAGGAAGAGAGGAGAAATTAGAAATGGCCAAAAAGGAAAACAAAGAAATTGAGAAAGCCATGGAAATAATCGACGAAATGAGCATGGACGAAAAAGAATGGGAATTATACCGTGCGAGACAAATGGCAATTATGGACTATAATGTGGGTATGCGTAAGTCGAAAGAGGAAGGAGAAAAGAAAGGCAGATTAGAAATTGCAAAAGAACTCATAAAAATGGGAATGAAAATAGAAGAAATACAAAAAGTTACTAAATTAACAAAAGAAGAAATAGAAAATATAAAAAATAAGCCAGAAGGAGATTAATCTCCTAACTGGCTTATTTTTTCTTGTACCTCTACAAAGTAAGATGGATATAAAAGAGCCACCCGATTGACAGCTGTATCCACAGCTATATCCATAGGTACGATTGTATTAAAACCGCAATATGGACAGGTTGCTACACCACCTTTTTGAGTAAGAGATAATGAACCGAAGATGGTAAAACTATTCCTACACATCTTACATTTACATTTTTGCATGTCTTTTCCTCCATGCTGTGTAACTCCAATAAGAGTCACAAATTATACAAATCAACAGGTGTCAAAACTTATTATAGCACATTTCCTACATTTTATCAAATTTTATTGAAACCAAACCCAAATTATGATATAGTATAAAAGACAAAAAGGAGGAAAAAAATGAATCAAAGAAGATATGAAGAACCAAAACTAAATCTAAAAAAAGTATTTGCCGTAGCATTAGCATTTGTTGTTATTATCATGTTTATTGTGTTAATAACAGGAACCCTAACCAAAGACAAAAAACAAGGAAAAATAACAAGTATAGACTATTTTGTATCCTTCAAAGACAACAAATGGGGAGTTATCGACTCCAACCGGAAACACCATAATAGACCCAAGTTATGAAGAAATGATAACTATTCCAAACAGCAAAAACGACGTATTTTTATGTATTTATGACGTAAACTACGAAACCGGAGAATACAAAACCAAAGCATTAAACAGCAAAAACCAAGAAATATTAACCGGATACGAACAAATAGAAGCCATATCAAACAAAGACAAAAACAACAACATATGGTATGAAGACGTATTAAAAGTAAAAAAAGACGGAAAATATGGATTAATCAATCTATCACGGAAAAGAATTAACCCCTAACCAATATGACCAAATAACAGTAGTAGAAGGAATTAAAAGCACCCTACAAACCACAAAAGAAGGAAAAGTAGGAATGATAAATCAAGAAGGAAAAGAAACCATCCCAACACAATATCTAGAAATCTTAGCCTTAGGAAAAGAAAGTAAAGATGGCTTTATCGTAAAAGCAGAAAATGGAAAATACGGAATCGTAGACAATTCCAACAAAACAGTAATAGAACCCAAATATGACGAAATTACAAAAATCTATGGAAGCGACATGTATGTAGTAAAACAAGCAGGAAAACAAATAATAGCTAAAAAAGACGGAAGCGAAGTAGCAACCCTATCAGCCTATGATGAAATCAAAGAAATTCTAAAAAACAGTGACAATGGAATCATTTACACACAAGGAAACAAACATGGTGTCATGAAACTAACAGGAGAAATCACCATTTCTCCAGAATACGAAGAACTAAAAGAAGCAAAAACAGGAATCTTAATTGCCAAACAAAATGGAAAATACGGAATCATAGATTTAAGTAAGCAAACCAAGATAGAACCAACCTACAAGACCATCACCTATCATGAAAAAGCAGACCTATACATTGGAGAAAAAGAAGATTATAGTAACGATATAATCGACAATACCTTTACCATTCGTCAAACCGGAATCCTATTAGACCTAGACGACGAAAAAGGATACTTATCCTTAAAACAAGGAGAAGAAAACAAATACTACAACTTCAAATTCGAAGAAAAAAACATACAAGAAATTCAAACCAACCGCAACCTATTCAAAAGCAAAAAAGATGGAAAATATGGCTTTATTGACAAAGACCAAAAAGTAGTAGTTGACTACCAATATGACGATGTAACCGAGCAAAATGCCTATGGATTTGCAGGCATCAAAAAAGACGGAAAATGGGGATCTATCAACAACAATGGAGAAGTAGTACAAGAGCCAACCTACAATCTAGACGAATACTTAAAAATAGACTTTATCGGCAGATGGCATCTAGGAAAAGACATCAACATGAACTATTACAATCAACAATAGGGATGTGCAATTGGGGACAGTCCCTAATTGCACATATTAATATCTAAAAAAGGAACTAAGAAAGGAAAATCAATGGAACTAAAGACAAATTACCAATATACCTACTTTATTCATCCGTTTATTATCAAAGAACGGAAAATATCAAAAATATTTACTAAAGATGCTAAAAGATAAAAACTGTAACTTGAAAATTTTCCAGAAAGAAAAAGACCTAAAACAATATAAATATTTCTTACCAAAAATAAGAGAGTTTTTATTTTCTAGCTTTAGTTATAGTGTAAACAAACTAAAAAAACTAGAAGAATTACCTCTTGAAACAAGAGTAGCCTTACTTGCTAAAAACCCATGTAACATATTCGAATATACGCTAAAAAAAGATATCCAAGGAAAAATAGAAAAAGCAAGTGGCATATTTTTTAATATTCAAAAAATAGAAATCATTTGTTTTTCTACAGGAATCAACTTTTTAGCCATCAAAACCAATGTGGAGGATGGGGCTGAATTTAGAAATGTTCTAAATTTTAATTACAAATTTAGAGATATCAATAGTAATGTAACAACCTTAGAAAATTATGATAACATACGAATTCAAACAGACAGTTTTGCTAGTACAAAGACATTCCAAGAGTTTATCCATCAAATAACAGGATTAAACGAAGAAGCAGCAAGACTAAATATAGATACCGAAAGATTCCTAACTTATTCGTATGCTTGCATAGGGCAAGATGCTTGGAACGATACTAATAGTTTTAATGAAATCAAATATCAATTTGTAAAATATGCAAATATATTGCCAGCAGATAACACAAGAGATTATGAATACGAAAAAGTGGAAACTTTTTCTAAATGGAAATATGCCAAGCTGGGGTTAACCAAGCAAGCAATGAGTTTACTTTCTTCTAGTATGGATATGAATAATTATACCATATTGCCAGAAGAATATGAAAATCAATATTTTTATACTTATATTCTAAATCAGTACAAAAAAATATATCTAAAGAAAATTGCACTAGAATTAAAAAGCAATAGTCATAACAAAAAAGCAAGAAAAAAATTCGTAGAATTTACCAAAAATTTGTGGGTGCAAGAAATTACAGAAGAAGAAACAGGAGTACTTCTAAATGACAAATTACAAGAAGTACTTGGACTAGAAGAACTATATCATGAAGTAAAAGATAAATATGATATTTTATACAAAGAACTAAACTTTGAAAAAGAAAGAAAAACAACTATTATATTAGCAATAGTATTAGGGGTGTCTCTTTTAATGAACTTACTAAATTTTGTTCTTTTAACCAAGAATTAGAAACAAGAAGTAGTGTCCCATTTAAACTTAGGTCACCAATGGGGAACCAATGGGGATGTCTAAAAGAAAAGAGGAAAAATCATGAAAATCTGTTGTGGAACCGACATAATAGAAATAGAACGAATCAAAAAAAGCATAGAAGACCAAAGCACAGGAAAAGCATTTATCGAAAAAGTATATACGCCAAAAGAAATAGAATACTGTGAAAGTAAAAAGAGGCAAAAATACCAACACTATGCAGCCCGATTTGCAGCAAAAGAAGCAGCATTTAAAGCTATCTCTGGTCAGCTACAAAACAAATACGAAATTGGTTGGAAAAACATAGAAATCACAAACAATGAACAAGGAAGACCAAAGCTAAAACTAATAGATATAGAACTAGAAGATATAGAAGATATTGACCTAAGTATTTCCCATTGCAAGGAATATGCAGTAGCCAATGTAACACTATTAAAAAAATGAAATTGCTAAAGTTGCCAAAGGTTCCGGGTTAAAATGGCAACCCTTTAGATAGGAGAAACGAAAATGGAATTATTTGATAGCCATGCACATTTAAACGACGAAAAATTTAACGAAGATAGAGAAGAGTTAATAGAGCAAATCAAACAAGCAGGAGTAACCAAGTTAATTTCAGCAGGTTACAGTTTGGAAGGCTCAAAAGAAGGAGCCAAACTAGCCCAAAAATATGATTTTATTTACACAACTGCTGGCATCTCTCCTAATGATATTCCACAAACAAAGGAAGAATTGTGGATAATGTTAGACCAAATCAAACAAATGGCAACTTCTAATCAAAAGGTAGTTGCCATTGGCGAAATTGGGCTAGATTACTATTGGAACGAAGAGAACAAGGATTTACAAAAGATAGCTTTTCAAAAACAAATTGAAATAGCAAATGAATTGAGGTTACCAATTGTAATCCACACCAGGGAAGCGGTTATGGATACACTAAAAATTTTAAAAGAAACAGAAGTAACAAAAAGAGGCGTTTTTCATTGTTGCCCCTTAAACCGTGAATTAGTAAAAGAAGCCTTAAAATTAGAGTTTTATATTTCTTTTGCAGGTCCTATAACTTTTAAAAATTCCAAGAATGCAGAAGAAATTATTAAAATGGTGCCAAATGAAAAAATGTTAATCGAAACAGATAGTCCCTATTTATCACCAGAACCTTTAAGAGGAAGAAGAAATGACCCAAGAAACGTTAAATACATGGCACAAAAGATAGCACAAATAAAAGGGATGGAAATAGAAGAAGTAGCAAAAATTACGTATCAAAACACAAAGAATTTATTTAATATATGATAAAAATAGAAGCTTTCGAAATTACTTCAAATTTCGCAAAGCTTCTATTCTATCTTCAACACTAGGATGAGTAGACCATAAATTAGAAGATTTTTTCTTACCCTCCTTCGTATTTTTCTTAAAAGGATTTACAATATACATATTAGCTGTTGCACTATTAGCAGTAGCAAGTTGATTATCATCTGCTTCCAACTTTTGAAGAGCAGAAATTAAGCCATCTGGATTACGAGTAAACTCGATAGCCGTACTATCTGCCAAAAATTCACGTTTTCTAGAAAGTGCCAATTGCATTAAAGAGCCAAAAATAGGGGACAAAATCAAAAAAATCAAGCCAATTATCATTAAAATACCATTTCCCTTACTATCACTGTCACGATCACCATCCAAGCCACCCCAGAACAAAGCACGAGAAAACATATCAGCTAGCATAACAATAAAACCAACCATAACCGAAACAATGCAACTAAGACGAATATCATAATTTTTAATATGACTTAGTTCGTGGGCAATAACACCTTCTAACTCATAATATTCTAACTTATCTAACAAACCAGTTGTCACACAAATAACAGCGTTTTCTGGATTTCTTCCGGGTAGCAAACGCATTTGGTTGAGGGTCATTAGTTACATATAACCTAGGTTTTACGGATAAACCAGAAGTAACCATCAAACTATCTAAAATATTTACAATCTTCAAATCTTCTTCTTTTGTAGCAGGTCTTGCATGATTTAGAGACAAAACAATTTTATCGCTATAATAGTAAGAACCCCAGGCAGACAAAATAGAAAAAATAAGAGCAAATACAATTGAAAAGGGACCTAAGCGAAAAGCGTAACAAATATAGTAAACAATCAATGTAATAACTACAATAAAAATTGCTACAATCACACCAGATTCAAATTTATTTTTCTTAACATTTTCAAACATTTTTTATAATCCTTTCTATCGTAAGTAAATATAAAAGAAAAGACTGGAAGATTACTAGTCCCAGTCTTTTCTTATCCAATTCTAAGAATTAGAACCAAAATCTACTTTTACATTCTTTCTAGCTTCATCACTTTCTGCTTTAAATAAGTCACTAGGTTTGAAGTTAAACATACCAGCAATGATATTAGAAGGAAATACTTGTAACTTAGTATTATACATAGTTACCGTATCATTATAGAATTGTCTAGAAAAAGATATTTTATTTTCTGTATTTCTCAATTCCTCACTCAAATCTGCAAAATTTTGATTTGCTTTCAATTCAGGATAATTTTCAGCAACTGCCATAATGGTTTTTAAACTAGTTGATAATTGATTATCCAAATCAGCTTTCTCAGCGACACTGCCACTATTAGCCCAAGAAGTTCTAAGAGAAGTAATCTTTTCGAAAGTTTCCTTTTCGTGTGTCATATACCCTTTAACGGTTTCTACAAAATTTGGGATTAAATCAAATCTTCTTTGTAATTGTACATCAATTTGACTCCAAGCGTTATCTACTTTTACTTTAGATTGTACCAAGCCATTATACATACCAATAATAGCAAGAACAACTACAATAACAATTGCTAAAATAATGTAACCTATCATAATTAATTCCTCCTCACATTCTGTTTCTATTATATACAAACTTATCATAACATATTAAAAAAATTTATACAATAAAAATATAAAAAAAATTATAAAATCAATAAAAGCTAGTAATACTTTAGATCGGAAGAGCACACGTCTGAACTCCAGTCACAATGCCTCATC
>CAMSQT010000054.1 GCA_947062645.1 uncultured Clostridium sp.
GATGAGGCATTGTGACTGGAGTTCAGACGTGTGCTCTTCCGATCTTACAAGGGCATATTTAAGACATTTAGTAAAAACTAACGAAATTTTAGGAGATCGATTATTATCAATTCATAACTTAAGGTTCTTGACTAATTTAATGGAAAAGGTTAAAATAGAAATAGAGAATGACAATTTAGGAAATTTCAAAGAAGAATTTTACAAAAGATATGGATATATCAAATAAATGGAGGTAAAGGCAAATGAATTTGATTGAAGAAAGTTTTCAAAACAAAGAAGAGAAAAAGAAAAAGAGAACAACAAAAATAATATTAGTAGCTATTATCTTTGTAGTCCTTATTATCATAGGAATTGTAAGTTATTTGATGTATATTAAAAGTACAGTTATGAAACTAACATTAGATGGACAAGCCAACGAAAAGCTAAAAAGTTTATTAGTTTTTGAAGACGATGGTACCATCTATGCACCAATAAAAGAAATTGCATCTTATTTTGGGTATGAAAGTTTTAATGGCGAGTATAGCGAAAAAACGGAACAACCAAGCAAATGTTATGTACAAAACCAAAACGAAGTAGCTAATTTTGAATTGGGTGAAACTAAAATATACAAACTAGATTTAACCCAAAAAACAGATAGTGATTACGAATATAGTTATATTAAAAAACCGGTAAAAGCAATAAATGGCGTATTATATGTATCAACTGAAGGGCTAGAAAAAGCATTTAATATTAGCTTTGACTATAACCAAGAAAAAAATACGATAACCATTTACACCATGCCATATTTATATCAATTTTATGCTAACAAAATATTAGACTATGGCTATGTAGAACTAAACAATGAATTTGTCAATCAAAAAGCAATACTAAAAGACCAATTAGTTGTCTTAAAAGATAAAGAGAAAAAACAATATGGCGTAATAGGCGTGGATGGATCTGCCATTTTAGAACCAAAATATGATAACATTACTTATCTAGTAAACACAGGTGATTATTTGGTTGAAAGCAACAAAAAAGTAGGAATTATGTCTCAGAACAAAGAAACAAAAGTACAAATTATCTATGATAGTATCCAACTAATGGATAGCGATGCGGGGTTATATGTAGCAAAAAAAGACGACAAATATGGTGTAATTGACATTCGTGGAAACATCAAAATTTATATTGAAAATGACGAAATAGGAGTTGATATTTCTAAATTTTCACAAAACAATATTAAAAATAAATATATTTTAGCAAACAACTTAATACCAGTAAGACAAGACAAATTCTGGGGCTTATATGATAAATCTGGAAATCAAGTAGCAGAATATAAATATGATAGTTTGGGCTACATTGCTTCTAGTAATAAAGATGCTTTGAATTTATTAGTAATTCCAACTTATGAGGTATTAGTAGCCTGCAAAGATAAAAAATACACAATTGTTAATTCTTCAGGAGAAGAGTTATTTGCACCAATAGCAGACGATATTTATATGACAATTAGTGGCGGAGAAAAGCATTATTATATTACAGTCAACGATAAAAAAATGGATGCAGAAGAATGGCTTAATAAAAATGGAATAACTGCAAAATCTAATAATAACAATCAATCACAAAATAAAGACGAGAAAAACAACAACACAACGAATACCAATAAAAATAACACAAGCAAAAATACTACAAGTAAAAACAAAACAACTAATTCTACTTCAAAAAATAAAGAACAAGAAGCAGAAGAAGATGAAGAACTAGAAGAAGAAATGCCAGAAGAGGAAACAACAGACGAAGAAAGTAATGAAGATGAAGAATAATAAAAACGGCAATTGGGAAGAAAAATCCTGATTGCTTTTTTTATATCAAGGTTGCCTGAAATTTTGAGATTAAATGACAACTTTTAACAAGAAAAACAAAGAAAAATAAAAAAAAATCAAAAAAGCGTTTACAATTTAGAAAAACTTGTATACAATATAGAAAAAAGAAAGAAAATGTCAAAAAAACAACAAAAGAAAATAAAAAAGGAAGGAAGTACGTTAGTCCATGAAAATATTGATGTTAACATGGGAATACCCACCAAGAGTAGTAGGAGGAATCTCGAGAGTTGTATACGATTTATCAAAAACATTACTAAAAGACGGTCATGACGTAACCGTCATAACCTATCGAGATGGCGATAGCCCTCACTTTGAAGATGATAAAGGAGTAAAAGTATACCGAGTTGACAATTACATGATAAATCCTAACAACTTTATTGATTGGGTAATGCAAATGAATTTTAATATGCTTGCCAAAGCCAATGAAATCATTGCAGAACAAGGAACCTTTGATGTCATTCATGCACACGATTGGTTAGTAACCTATTCAGCAAAAACTCTAAAAAACTCTTACAACATTCCAATAGTATCTACTATCCATGCAACAGAAGCAGGAAGAAACAGTGGGATCCATGACGAGCAACAAAGATACATCAATGACACAGAATGGATGTTAACCTACGAATCAGCAGAAGTAATTGTAAACAGTAATTACATGAAAAGCGAACTACAAAGGCTATTTGGTTTACCATATGAAAAAATCAATGTAGTACCAAATGGTGTGAATATGAATTTGTTTAATGGGATAGAAAGAGACTATGACTTTAGAAGAAGGTATGCCATGGATAATGAAAAAATCATTTTATTTATGGGAAGACTTGTTTATGAAAAAGGAATACAGCACCTAATATCAGCTATGCCCAAAATTTTGGCAGGTTATCAAGACAGCAAGCTTATCATTTGTGGAAAAGGTGGTATGTTAGACGAACTAAAACAACAAGTAAACGCCATGGGAATAGGAAACAAAGTGTATTTTGCTGGGTATATGGGTGGAAAAGACGTCCAAAAAATGTACAAAGCAGCAGATGTAGCTGTTTTTCCAAGCACTTACGAACCTTTTCGGAATTGTAGCATTAGAAGCCATGTTAAGTGAAAATCCAGTCGTTGTAGCAGACATTGGTGGATTAAACGAAATTGTAGAACATAGGGTAAATGGTATGAAGGCTTATTGTGGAAATCCAAATTCATTAGCAGACTCCATTTTGGAATTACTATATGACCCAAAACTTTGCATGGAAATCACCAAAAAAGCAAAAAACAAAGTAAGAAATCAATACAATTGGAGTAAAATAGCACAAGACACACACTTTACTTATCAAAAAGCAATCTGTCAATCTGTGGCAGAAAAACAAAAACGTGAACTAGAACAAGAAAGAGCAAGAAAAACCAAAAAAGCAAAAAATACCGAAAACGAAATCACCAACTTACTAAGCTTCAAAAAGCGTCAAGCTTATGCTTAGGTACAGTCCTTATATAAAAGACAAAAATACCACAAAAGTTAAACAAAGAAAGTTTAAGATTTGTGGTATTTTATATTTTACGAAAATCATTGCTATAAGATAATGTAATAAAAATAAATGAAAAAACTTTTTAAATTCTACAAATTTAGCAAAAAAATAGTGTATAATAGAAAAGAAAGAAAAAAGAAGACCTGTCCCAAACTTGTCATCACAAACAAAAAAGGAGAATTGATAAAATGGAATTTAAATCAGGATTTGTTACTTTAATAGGAAGAACCAATGTAGGAAAATCAACGTTATTAAATTTGTTAGTAGGCGAAAAAGTAGCAGCAATAGCAAATAAAGTGCAAACCACAAGAACAGCAATCAAAGGTATTGTAAATCGAAAAAATAGTCAAATTATTTTTACAGATACACCTGGAATCCATAAGCCAAAAACAAAATTAAATGAAACAATGGTAGAAACTTCTTTTTTAAGCCTTCCAGATAGTGATGTGATTTTATTTTTGATAGAAGCAACAAGTACAGAAATTGGAAGAGGCGATAGTATCATTTTAGAAAAAATAAAAGAAGCTAAAAGAAAAACAATTTTAATTATTAATAAAATAGATTTAGTAAAAAGAGAAACACTTTTACATTTGATTGATGTATATAGTAAAGAATATGATTTTCAAGCTGTTATACCAATTTCAGCAACAAATCAAAAATACAAAGAAATCATTTTAGATGAGATTGAAAAACACTTAAAAAAAGGTCCTGCATATTATGATATAGAAGAGTATACTGATCAAACTTTAAGGCAACTTGCAGAAGAAACAATAAGAGAAAAAGCTTTGAAATTATTACAAGATGAAGTGCCACATGGCATTTATGTAGAAGTAGAAAAAATGAAAACAAGAAAAAACAAGAAAGAAGAAGACATCTACGATATAGAGGCTACGATTTATTGTTTAAGAAATTCTCATAAAGGAATCATTATCCGGAAAAAATGGCGAAATGTTAAAGCGAATTGGAAGATTGGCAAGACTTGACATGGAAGAGAATTTTGGAATGAAGATAAACTTAAAAACTTGGGTTAAGGTAAAAGAAGATTGGCAATCTAATGATATGATTGTGAATAAATTTAAACTAAAATAAAATGTATAAAGTCAAGAAAAAATGCGAAAGATAAAATTAAAGGTAAAACTTTAAATTAGAAATTAGGAAGTGAGCTTATGATTAAGAAAATAGCATGGGAAACCTTTAAAAATACAGGAGATATTAATACATTTATGGAATTAAAAGAAATTGAAAATCTAGAAAAAGAAATCCAAGAAGGAATTATAAAACCAATAGAAATAAAAGAAAATAAAGAGGAAGACCAAAAATGGCAAATGTAAAAATAAATGGAATAGTATTAGCAGAAAGTAACATGGGAGATTTTGATAAAATGCTAACAATACTTACACCAAATGTACGGGAAAATTTCATGTGTTGCCAAAGGAGCAAGAAGACCTAAAAGCGCTCTTTTGGCTGGCACCCAGATGTTTTGCTTTGGTGAATATTTAGCCTATAAAGGCTCCCGGTACCTATCATATTAATTCGGTAGAACCAATTGAAGTTTTTTACAACCTAAGAATTGACTTGGACAAATTAAAATATGCTGTACATATCAACAAAATTGTGCAAGACGTAACTTGCGAAAACCAAAATTGTTATAAAATTTTGCAATTATTATTAAACACGCTTTATACCATAGCCGAAACGGATAAAAATTTAGATATGGTATTAGGAGTTTTTAAATTGCGTTTATTATGTATTTTAGGATTTGCACCACAAGTGATGGAATGTGCAAATTGTAAAGAAAAAGAGAAGATAACTAGTTTTAGTATCAAAGATAATGGTGTAAAATGTAAGATGTGTACCAAACAAGATACTAGTACGATAGAGATTAGCCAAAGTACTTTGAATGCGATGAAATATACAGTTACAGCACCACCTAAAAAACTTTATGCTTTTGAGTTAAAAGACGCATCTTTAGAAGAATTTAAACTAGTAACCAAATTGTATTTTAATGAGAAATTAGAAAAAGAATATAAACTAGAGGGGATGTCAGCTAATTAATCTTAGGAACCAATAGAGACATTCAAGTGTTGACAAGAAAAAAATTAACGTATATAATAAAATCATAAAAAGAAGGGAGCGATTTTTATGAAAATAAAAATAACAGGAAAAGAATTGAAAATAACAGAAGCAATCAATGACTATGTAGAAAGAAAATTAGACAGAATTGATAAATATTTTGAAGAAGCAGAGGCTGAAGTTACTTTAAAAACAGAAAAAAATGAACAAATTGCAGAAATCTATGTAACTGCTAATGGAGAAAAATATAGAGCAGTAACAGAAGATAAAGACATGTATGCCTCTATAGACAAAGACATTGATATTTTAGAAGGACAAATTAGAAAAGCTAAAACCAAAAAAGAAAAAATGCAAAAAGATGCTTCTTTAAAAACAATGGAAGTAGTAAAAGACAGCGTAGCTGAAATTACAGACGAAATCATAAAAACTTCTTATTATGAAATTAAGCCAATGTTACCAGAAGATGCAGTTTTAAAATTAAAAGAAAAACCAAGTCACAATTTTTTGGTATTTATAAATGTAGAAACAGGAAAAGTAAATGCGGTACATAAATTGAAAGATGGAAAAAATTATGGTTTAGTAGAACCAGAAGCATAATGCAACATAAAAAGAAAAGGCAGGAAATCAAATCCTGCCTTTATGTATTTTAAAAATAAAATAGATAAAAACAAAATTTAACTTCCTACCAAAGGTTATTAAAAAACCATAATAATGAAGAACTATTTCATTTGTTGTTCAGCTTGTTGAATCATTTTTCTTACCATGTTACCACCGATTTTACCAGCATCTTTAGCTGAAATATCTCCATTGTATCCGTCTTTTAAATTAACACCAACTTCACTAGCTACTTCATATTTGAACTTATCTAAAGCAGACATAGCTTCTGGAACTAATTTTTTGTTTGAATTGTTTGCCATCGTTTTTTCACCTCCTGTAATATTACATATAGAAAAAACCTTTGCTTTTTCTAATACTAGAATGTGTAAAAAAGCAGAAAAATACACAAGTAATTTTTTCCAAAAAATCAAAATTTATATTTTGGTTAGTTAGGGACTGTCCCAAACTTGCCATAAATGGCTACATGGTGCCTGTCCCAGAGTGACCACAAATGGCTACATGGTGCCTGTCCCAAACTTGCCATCACCAAAACTATTGCAAAAGAAAAAAAATAAAGTTATAATAAGAAAGCAAAATGACAAAAGTTTTAGTAATAACTACAGCTGTACAAACTAGGAAGGAAGGATAAGTATGTATAAATTAGTAGCAATTGATTTAGATGGAACTATGTTAAATCAATATGGCGAAGTAACGTTAAATACCAAAAATGCAATTCAAAATGCAATCGAAAAAGGAGTGGAAGTTATAATTGCATCAGGAAGACCAATCGATTCCATCAAAACCATTGCAAAAGAAATTGGAAGTAACCATTATTTTATTGCAGGAAATGGTGCTCTTATTTATGATATCCAAAAAGACGAAATTATTTATGATAAATTTTTACCAAAACAAAAAGTTTTAGAAATTATTAAAATATGCGAAGAAAATAGTATTTCTTATAATGTATATACAGAAGGTGCAATCCTAGCAAACAGCCTGAAATACAATGTTTTATACTATCAAAAGGAAAATTTAAGATCGGAAGAGCAACGTCTGAACTCCAGTCACAATGCCTCATCTCGTAT
>CAMSQT010000055.1 GCA_947062645.1 uncultured Clostridium sp.
GATGAGGCATTGTGACTGGAGTTCAGACGTGTGCTCTTCCGATCTAAGCATAAATTGCCATATTAAATACTGGTAAAAATCTCATTTTGATATGAGCTATCCATGTTGCTAAATAACCGGAATATGCTTAAAAATACTACATTTGATAAGGTAGTTAAAAGGTACATCATAAAGCTATAAATAAATATGGTAATAAACACGCTCACATATAAACCTATCACTTGAGAACTATTGGCATAATCTATCACACTTTGTTTGGTAAATTCGGTAATTCCCATACGGTCTAAGAATTCATTGTAGTTGTAACTAATGGTTCCTGCAACCGCCCCATTTTTCAATATTACTTTGTTTTTTAGAACAATCATTCCTCCGACCCGCTTTGTTTAGCTCGTTAATATATTGGTTGATTGTTTGGTCGTCTTCTACTTTTGTATCGATAATGGTTCTTCCTACATAGGAATCTTCTTCTGCTATGGTAAGCCTCTTTTCAGCCAAAACTTCTAAAGTTCCTTCTTTATAAGTAAATTCTGGAAATTCGTTTTGTAAATACCTGATTCCTTCTTGCATAATTTGATGGCTTTGATACAACATGCCAAGGCAAAGGATAACAGCAAAAATTGCTACAATTTTACAGATATATGAAAAGGCTTTCCCTAATCCTTCTGCTGCTAAGCTTGGATAGTTTTCTATTTTAGTAATGGCACTCCATACTTTTTGAAAAAAACCTTGTTTCGTTTTTTTCTCTTTTTCTTCCTCCATTTTATTGATACTCCCTTCTTATTTTCGAATCTACAAATTTGGTATTAACGTCAAAAATTGCTTTGTCTCCTATTTTTATTTCTTTTTCTCCAATATCACATACTACATGATAAGTTCCAATTCTTCCTAGTATTTTGCAATTGCTTCCCTTTATTTTTACCTGATTTTCTTGCTTTTTGAAAAAGGATTTGATGCTATTTAATAAATATCTTAGCTTATCTATGTTTCGAAACATATCTATATCATTTTTTACATTTACACCATTCATATACCCACATGGAATAATGGCTACTTTCATTGGTTTTGGCGTAGTATAAATGTTAGAGTAACCTATGTTAAATCCCTTTGGTAATTCTTTTATTTCTGCTACTTGTGACTCCAAATATGCAATTTTTTTAAGACCTATCGTATTTTTACAAGATATTCTTCCTAAGAATGCGGATCCTACTCTTACCGCATTTAAGTGCATATTAGGAAATTTCAGAAAGGCTGAAGAATTACAGATGTGTAAAATTCCCGTTTCTATTTCATTTAATTTTAACACTTCAATACAATCGATAAATCTTTTAAATTGTTCTTTTGTATAATTATCATCATAAAAACTAGTAGAAAAATGAGAAAAGGTTCCTTCTATTTTTAAGTGTTTTATTTTCTTTAAGACTTCTGTCATTTCGTCACGATTACTGTAAATAAAACCATATCTTCCAAAACCGGTATCAATTTTTAGATGTACTTTTACTTTCTTTTCTTGGCTTTTTCCTACTTCTTCTGCTATTTCTACATCTTCTTTTGAACCAATGGTAAGAATAATATTATTTTTTACTAGTTCTTCTACTTCTTCTTTTATGGCTGTCCCCGATAACATTAAAATATCATTTTTAATACCTGCTTTTCTCAGTGTTACAGCCTCTTCTACTGTTGCTACTGCAAAAAAAGAAATTCCTTGGTCAATTAAAAATTTGGTATATTCTACAATCCCTATTCCATATCCATTAGCCTTTACTACAGCAATAATTTTTATTGGGTTTCCTTTGTCGTCGTTTCCTGTTTTATTGGCGAATTTCTTTATTTGTTCTATATTATGCCTTAAATCTTCTTTTTCTATTACTAATTTGTTCAAGTACTTCTCCTCCAAGCATCGTTTTAATCTTTATTTTTTAATTTCATTTTGATTTGTCGAATAGTTCTAAATGCTTTTTCTGAAAATCGATATAGTTTATAGGTAACTGGTTTAAATGGCATGTACACTTCTCCTACAAATTCGGTGAAAGTTGCACCAAAGCCTTGTTTAAATCGGTATAATCCATATTGTGGATGATTTTCGTCTACTACACCGAGATACTCCACTAAAGTCATAGATATCATCTTTTCTTTGGATTGCCATTTTTATCATTTCCCATTGTAGTAAGTAGTTTGGCATTAGGTTTCGGTGACTGTTGCTACTTGCTCCATATAGATACCATGTTTTATTGCCATAAAAGATAGGAATAACCCCTGATATTGGATTTCCTTCGTAATAGGCCATTAATATTTTCATATGTTGTGGTCCTAAGCAGTCATACATTTTTTCAAAGTATGCTAGCGGTCTTATGATAAACCCATCTCTTGCCCCTGTTTCTATCATAATTTTGTGAAAGTCTTTTAGGTCTTCTTTGGTTCCTTCTTTTATGGTAACACCCTTTTTGGTGGCTAGACGTATGTTGTATCTCCATTTTTGTTTAAAGCCTGCCATGATTTCTTCTTCTGTTTTTCCTTTGATATCTAGTCTAAATACATATCTTGGCTGAATTTCGTCTTTAAAGTCTTTGGCATCGTCTTTGATTCGATAGCCTAAGTTTGTGACAATGTTTCTAAAATCTTGGTCTTGGCTTACAATGTCTGGCTCCATTCTTAACACAATTGCTTTGTACTTTTTAGCTAACTCTTTTGCACCATCAGTTAACTGCTTCATGACTTCCATGTTGTGAATATCACATACTGGTCCTCTGGAGGAGTACATGATGTTTCCAAAGATTGGCATTTTACGAATCCATACACATAAAGAGCCTATGATTTCTCCTTTTGCTCCTTCTGCTAAAATGACTTCTGGCTTCCAATTTGGCTTTTTTACTTCTGCCCATTCTAAGGATTGTTGAAAGTTTCCTCTTTCATGCCCTTCTAGAAATTTTTTATATTCTTTTTTATCTTCTTCATTATTTACAAATCTCATTTTTTCTCCTTTTTATCATTATTTACAATATATTGGTATTTTACACTAAATCACAAAAATTTACAAGTAAATGAATGTAAAAAAAACGTCAATTTTTCTTGACGATTTCTTTATTTTAAAGAAAGTGCATTCAGAAAGGTACGTCAGTAATTGACTTACCTTTTCAAATACATCATGAATGCATTGTATGATTAATAGATAAACACCAAACAGAATAGCCCAACTACTGCAGTAGCAATAGCTGAGCCTTTTATTATTCTGCCAATTCTAATTTTTGTTTTATTATTTTGTTATTTTTGTCTAGATTCTGAATTAGTATTAAAGGAATAGCATCATTCTTTTTACATTTTTTAAAGAGTTCTTCACAGTTAAATGTTTCTGTTATTCCAATATATTCTACCTTCACATTGTATTCTTCTGGTTGAGACTTAGTCATTGGAATTTTTAAGACAACATTATATTCAAGAGTTGTATATTCCTCTTCATATTTTTTACCTATTACTGTTCCAACAACTGGCTTCCGTTTTACTTCTTTGGTTCGGATGATAATTGAAGTTTCATAAATTAAAATACAAATTCCAAAAATTATCATTACGTCTAAGCATAATACCACAATTATTAGCATTATACCCACAATAAGCATACCTAAATCATCATAATAAGAAAATTCTCCTATCATCTCGAATCCTATTGTATGCACCATAATGAAGATTTTCAGTAAAAGTGAAAAAAAATTTTTTAAAATGTCCCACATATTGTTTCCTCTCCTTCTTTGTATTAAACAAATTTAGAATTGTTCCTATACTGCGCTTAGCAATATTTATTTTTATTGTATCACATTTACATAAAGTTGTAAAGTTTTTACAAAAAAAGCCATTATACTAGACCTCTAATACAATGACTTATTTAATGGAGCAGGTAGTGGGAATCGAACCCACGTCATCAGCTTGGAAGGCTGAGGTTCTACCATTGAACTACACCTGCATAATTGCCCTTGACAATTATAGATTATAAATGTTTTTACTATATTTGTCAAGAGTTTTTTTAAATTTTTTTAATTTTTTTTAATTTTTCTTTTTCTTTTATCTGCAAACCATTGCTACAACTAAGATTTACCTTTTATAAACAAGCTTTTACTAGCCCTACAAATAGTGGTGCTGGTTTATTTGGTCTTGATTTTAGCTCTGGATGAAATTGACCTGCTATAAAATAAGGGTGGTCTTCTATTTCTACCATTTCTACTAATAAACCATCAGGTGAAGTCCCAGAAATTTTTAAGCCTGCTGTTTCTAGTTTTTCCCTATATTCATTATTATATTCATAACGATGTCTATGTCTTTCTGTTATTTCTTTTGTTCCATAAATTTTACTAGCAATTGTTCCTTCTTTAATCACACATGGATACGCTCCTAAACGCATGGTTCCACCTTTTTTATCAATGTCTTTTTGATCTTCCATAATATGAATAACTGGATTTTTAGTTTTTTCATCTAATTCTGCTGAGTTGGCATCTTTTAGTCCTAATACATTTCTTGCAAATTCCACTACTGCCATTTGCATCCCTAAACAAATTCCTAAAAATGGCACTTTATTTTCTCTTGCATATTTAATGGTTTCAATCTTTCCTTCAATCCCTCTGTTTCCAAAACCTCCTGGAACAACAACACCATCAATTCCTTGTAATTTTTGAACTACGTTTTCAGATGTTATGGTTTCAGAATCAATTAAATGAACTTTTACTTTTACATGATTAGCAAAACCTGCATGGTATAAACTTTCCATTACAGATATGTAAGCATCTTCTAGTTGCACATATTTTCCGACAATTGCTACATGAACATTTTTTTCTTCTTTTATTTGTCTAATATTTTCTACCATAGCTTCCCATTTTGTGTTATCTGGCACATAGTTTTCTAGCTTCAAATGATTGCAGACTTCTCTTGCTAGGCCTTCTTCTTCTAGCATTAAAGGAACGGCATATAAATTGTCAGCTGTTTTATTTTGAATTACACTCGTTTTTCTAACATTACAAAATAGGGATAGTTTTTCGCGAATACTATCTGGAATATCATTTTCGGTTCTACAAACTAATATGTTTGGCTTAATTCCAAAGCTTTGTAATTCTTTTACAGAATGCTGGGTTGGCTTGGATTTTATTTCATTGGAACCTGATATATAAGGTAATAGCGTAACATGAACATAAATAACATCTTCTGGATTTTTTTCTAATCCTACTTGACGAATCGCTTCAATAATAGATAAGCCTTCAATATCTCCTACCGTTCCACCTATTTCTGTTATAACAATGTCTGTATCGGTATCTTCAAAGCCATAGATTTTTTCTTTGATTTCGTTTGTAATGTGTGGAATCACTTGTACGGTTTTTCCTAAATAGTCTCCTCTTCTTTCTTTTTCTATGACGTTTTGATAGATTTTTCCCATGGTGATACTAGAATTCTGGGTTAGGTTTTCATTGATAAATCTTTCATAATGCCCTAAGTCTAAATCTGTTTCTGCTCCATCATCTGTTACAAAAACTTCTCCATGCTCGTATGGATTCATGGTTCCAGGATCTACATTGATGTATGGGTCGAATTTTTGAATGGTTACTTTGTAGCCTCTGTTTTTTAATAGTCTTCCTAATGAAGCTGCTGTGATTCCTTTTCCTAATCCAGATACAACGCCTCCTGTTACAAATATGTATTTTGTGTTCATTGCTATAACTTCCTTTCCTTTTTCCGCAGTTGCCATTGGTTCCGGGTTTAAATGGCAAGTTTGTTCTTTTCTCTTCCCAACCAAAAAAAGATTAAAAAAATGACCAAATGCGGTTTTTTTTTAATCTATTATTATTTTACCACTTCGCTTTTCTTTTTTCAAGTACTTTTTTGCTTTTTTTTGATTTTATTGTTATACTAATAAAAAATGTAAGGAGGTTTTTATATGTCAACACCACATAATGAAGCAAAACAAGGGGAAATTGCAAAAACGGTAATTATGCCAGGAGATCCCTTGCGAGCAAAATATATAGCAGAAAATTTTTTAGAAAATGTCAAATTAGTAAACCAAGTAAGAGGTATGTACGCTTATACTGGAACTTATCAAGGAAAGGAAATAACTGTTATGGCTTCTGGCATGGGAATGCCAAGTATGGGAATTTACAGTTATGAATTATATCAATTCTATGGCGTAGAAAATATTATTCGAATTGGTTCTTGTGGAAGCTATAAGCCAGAATTAAAGTTGTTTGATATTGTGCTATCTGAAAATGCTTTTAGTGAAGGAAATTTTGCTCTTACTTTAAATAATGAAGATTGCCATATAGTAGCACCAAGCAAGGATTTGAATGATAAAATTATAGAAACAGCAAATTCTACCGGTACTTCCCTTGTCGTTGGAAATACGGTTTGCACGGATTGTTTTGATGTTTATATGACAGATGTTAATCAATTTTTAGCAAGAATTCCAGAAGGTTTTAATCCTGTTAGTGCTGAGATGGAGGCTTTCTCCTTATTTTATGTAGCAAAAGTTTTACAAAAAAAAGCTAGCTGTTTAATGAGTGTTGTGGATTCTAAATTTATTAAGGAAATTGCAACACCAGAAGAAAGGCAAAACGGTTTAAATACTATGATTAAGTTGGCTTTGAATTCTGCTTTAAAAGTTTGACTTTATGTTACTTGATGTGTTATAATATTTTTAATTACTAAATGGTTTTTTCATGATGAAAGGAGAATATTGAAATGAAGAGAAATCGACTTCAAGTAATGACACTTGTTAACAATGGAGGTGCGATTGAAATTATGCCTTGCAATATCAATCAATCTATCGTTCCAGGGCAAAGTACCATCGAATTTCTTCAGCAAACACTTGCACACGCTGAAAATGCTGATGAAATGGTATATACTGCCGTTGACGCCTTGACCATTATTAATGACGGTATTGTCTTTAATATCATGTCCTACCATTGTGGACATGTCATATCTGGTCTTTGCCCCAGTTCTATCGATTTTCTTAAGAAGGCTATTCAAGAGCTAAAAGAACG
>CAMSQT010000056.1 GCA_947062645.1 uncultured Clostridium sp.
CTACACTCGATCCAACACTCTTTCCCTACACGACGCTCTTCCGATCTGTCAACGACATAAATGATTTTAAAAGAGTAGAAGGATATCTAAATAGTACTTTACAGAGTTTAACAAATTATAGTGAACCATTTTTAAATGGATATAGTGAAGAAAAAAGTGACTATGATGCTATGAAAAAAAGCATAGAAAGTAACCATGGATTCTATATAGGAAGATATGAGGCAGGAAAAGAAAATAATGAAGTCGTTATTAAAAAAGATGCAATAGTCTATAATGGTCTTCCTTGGGGCAATAGCATGACAGATATAAATGGAAATACAGGAGCTGTAAAAGTAGCAAAAGAATTTGCAAGCAATAACAAATATAACGGTGTTACAAGTACATTGTGTTATTCCATACAATGGGATACAGCATTAAAATTTATTGATTCAGGATATACAGGATTTGCAAAAGATAGCAGTAAACAAGGCTGGTACAACGATAACTTTAACAATAAAGAAGGTGGGAATACAACAACAAACCCAGATCATAAAACAGGAATAGACTTAATTTATGCAGAAAATCCCAATAAAATAGCAAATAGACAAAAAAATATTTATGATATGGCAGGAAACGTTTTTGAATGGGTTATAGAAGCTCATGGAACTGAACAACGTGTTCGTCGAGGGGGAACTTACAGCGACGATGGGGTGAGCAGTCCAGCTTCTAATCGTAGCAGTGGTACTCCTGTCTATGACCACGTTGACCGTGGTTTCCGCATTGCCTTATACTTGCAAGACAAAACAGCAACTCAATAAAATCACAACCGAACAAATCGATAAGTTCGAAAAAATCATATAAAATATTGATTTTTTCGAACTTATTTGTTATAATAAGAAAAAGGAGGAATTCCTATGAAAAGAGAAATCATAAACCAATTGATAAAATGGAAAGAAGAAAAAAACAGAAAACCATTAATTATTCATGGTGCAAGACAAGTCGGTAAAACTTACATTGTTAAAGAATTTGGGAAAAACTATTATGACAATGTAATCTATGTAAATTTTGAGACCAATCAAGAATTAAGTTTGCAAATAGCAGAAAGCATTGATGCCAAATATATTATAAATAAACTAGAATTATTTTATGGTGAAAAAATTTTACCTAAAAAAACATTAATCTTTTTTGACGAAATACAAGCAAACGAAAGAGCCTTAACATCTCTAAAATACTTTTGTGAAGAGGCAAATGAATATCATGTAATAGCAGCAGGTTCCTTATTAGGAATCGCCATCAATAGAGAAAACTATTCATTTCCTGTAGGAAAAGTGAAAATGATAAATATGTATCCATTATCTTTCAAAGAATTTCTAATAGCAATTGGCAGAGAAAATCTAATAGAAGAAATACAAAAACATTTTGAAACAAACGAAAAAATGGAAAATACCATTCATGAATTATGCTTAGAATTGTATCGAACCTATTTAGTAGTGGGTGGAATGCCAGAAGTTGTACAACTTTATTTAGATGAGCAAAAAGTAATTAGTAGTATAGATGTACAATCACAAATTTTACAATCTTACGAAAGAGATATGACAAAATATGCAAGCAATAATTTATCAAACCGTATCATATCAGCATTTGATTCTATTCCTGTACAACTAGCAAAAGAGAATCAAAAATTCCAATACAAAGTAGTGGCAAAAGGTGGAACATCTAGTCTATTTGGAGAAGCTATACTATGGCTAAAAAATAGTGGAATAGTAAACCAAATTTATAAAGCAAATGCAGAACTACCATTAGAAATGCATAAGGACTTGTCTGCTTTTAAATTATATATGAGCGATGTAGGGCTATTTGTCAATAAAGCAAGATACCCTCTTTATTTGATTGACTTAAAAAGTAAACCCATTATGATTTCTATGGGACCATTAACCGAAAACTATGTAGCAAATGAATTAAGAATAAACGGATATGAACTATATTATTGGGAATCAAATGGCAAGGCAGAATTAGATTTTATGATTCAGAAAGATACTAATATTATACCAATTGAAGTAAAATCAAGTACCAATACAAAAGCTAGAAGTTTAGACTTATTTAAGAAGTTATATCATCCTAAATACGCTATTAGAATTTCGGAAAAAAATTTTGGACTAGAAAATAATATCAAATCAGTGCCATTATATGGAGTATTTTGTATATGAAAAATTGTAATAATTTTGTAACAATTTAGAAATATTTTTGTTATAATTGATTGACTTTTTTTCCAATTTGCTATATCATATAGATGTTAAAAAAAGAAGGGAATGAAAAAAACATGGGAGAAGTAATCGTAATCACATCAGGAAAAGGTGGAGTAGGAAAAACAACAACAACAGCCAACTTAGGCTCAAGTTTAGCAGTAGAAGGAAAAAAAGTAGTATTAATCGATACCGACATAGGTCTTCGTAACTTAGATGTTGTTATGGGATTAGAAAATAGAATTGTCTATGACATTGTAGATGTTGTAGAAGAAAAATGTAAATTAAGACAAGCCCTAATAAAAGATAAAAGATTTAAAGAACTATACTTATTACCAGCAGCACAAACCAGAGATAAAAGTGCTGTCAATGAAGAGCAAATGAGAGGATTAGTAGAAAAACTAAAAGAAGAATTTGATTATATCCTAATCGATTGCCCTGCTGGAATTGAGCAAGGCTTTAAAAATGCAATTGCAGGAGCAAACCGTGCCATTGTAGTAACCACAGCAGAAATATCAGCCATAAGAGATGCTGATAGAATTATTGGTTTACTAGAATCCTCTGAAATCAAAAACCCTGAATTAGTAATCAACAGAATCAGACCAAACATGGTAAAAAAAGGTGAAATGATGGATGTAGACGACATTGTAGACTTACTATCAATTGAATTAATAGGCGTTGTTCCAGACGACGAATACATCATTACACAAACCAACAAAGGAGAGCCAGTCATTCAAAACAAAAAAGCACCATCTGGAAAAGCCTACATCGAAATTGCTAAAAGAGTACTAGGAGAAAAAATCGAAGTAACCATTCCAGGAGTAGAAAAAGGTTTTTTTGCAAAACTAAAAAGCTTATTCAAAAAACAATAATTAGTTTGGGGGTAAAAGACGACAATGTTTGAAAACATAATGAAAATATTTAAAAAATTAAACAAAAAAGACAAAAACACAAGTAGTAACACATCCAAAGAGGCAGCCAAAGAAAGACTACATTTAGTTTTGATGCAAGATAGAGCCAATGTTTCAGCAGACTTTTTAGAACTAATGAAGCAAGAAATTATTGACGTCATTAAAAAGTATATTGATATCGACGAAAGAGCCATTGATGTAAGACTTACCAACAAAGAAAATGAAGATGGAACCAATGGGGCCCCTGCTTTATATGCCAACATTCCGATTATCAACATAAAAAATGAGACTAAAAAACTAGAGGTAAAACAAACTGAGCCAAGCAATAGCAGTGATAAACAAGAAGAAAACATAAATGAGCAAGAGACTTCTAATAAAAACGAAATAGAACCTGTAGAAGAGATAGAAAAGCCAGATACAGCAGATAAAGAGGAGCAAAGCCAAGAAGAAAAGCAAGAAGTAGAAAAAATAGAAGAAATAGAAGATAAAAACGAAGAAAGAAATCAAACAGAAGAAGAACTTAAATCAAAAAATTAAGAGTAAAAGAGTGATTTAATGAGAAAAAGAGAATTGAAAAATATTGAGTGGAGTATCGGAATTATTGCAATAATTCTATGTGTTATAGGCTTAGTTGCATTATTTTCTGCCACGCAAGAAGCTGAGTATGATGAATTTAATAAACAATGTATATGGCTTATCGTAAGTACAATAATAGGCATAATTGTAATGCTAATTGATTACAAATCAATCTTAAAAATGTCACCTATTTTTTATGGCATTTTTATTTTATTATTGATTGCCGTTTTATTTACACCACCAGTAAATGGTGCTACTAGTTGGTTTGATATTGGATTTTTTTCTTTCCAACCGGGAGAATTTGCTAAAATATTTGTTATTCTATTTTTAACCTATGCTATATCTAAAATACAGCAAAGAGATAAAAAAAATATCAACAAACCTATTAAGCTATTAATTTTATTAGCAATACTTGGTTTACCAGTAGTACTAATTATAAAACAACCAGACTACGGTACAGCAGCAGCCTATCTAGTAGCCATTATATTTATGCTAATAACAGCAGGAATAGACAAAAAGTATATTATAAGTGCTGTTATATTAGTAGCAATAGCAGTACCAGTTTTGTATAACTTTATCTTACCAGAACATGCCAAACAAAGAATTGATATCTTCCTAAATCCAGAATCAGACCCTCGTGGATCAGGTTACAACATCATTCAATCTAAACTTGCTATCCGGAGCAGGAGGCCTAACAGGAATGGGATTATTAAAAGGAAACCAAACACAATTAGGTTTCTTATATCCCAAAACAACAGACTTTATTTTTGCTGTTATTGGAGAAGAAATGGGATTTATCGTAGCTGGCACGGTAATCATACTCTATGTAGTATTTATAACCAAATGTCTCTATGTAGCCAAAACAGCAAAAGACGAAGAAGGTTCATTAATTGTAGCAGGAATAACACGGAATATTTGTATTCCACATGTTAGAAAATATAGGAATGGTAATGGGACTATTACCAATTACAGGAGTACCACTTCCGTTTATCAGTTATGGAGGAAGTTCTTTAATTACAAACTTTATCTGCATTGGAATCGTATTAAATATAAGTAGTAAAAGGCAAAAAACGATATTTGTAAAATAGTAGAGATTTGGATTTTAAGGAGCAAAAAATGTACTTACATAAATTAAAAATAGGAAATGTAGAATTAGAAAATAATTTAATATTAGCACCAATGGCTGGCGTAACAAACCAGCCTTTTCGAATGATATGCAAAACCTTTGAACCAGGTATGGTATGCACGGAAATGGCAAGTTCTAAAGCAATTTTTCATGACGACAAAAAGACAAATCGATTACTAAATACAAAAGGGGAAAAAAGACCAATTAGTTTCCAAATATTTGGAAGTGACGAAGAAACAATGGGGTATGCAGCCAAATATGTAAGCCAAATGGCAGATATTGTAGATATTAATATGGGATGTCCTGCCCCTAAGGTAGTCAAAAATGGAGATGGTAGTAAACTTTTGCTAGATTTAGAGCAAGCCAAAAAAGTAATGGAAGCAGTTGTTAAAAATTCTACTGTGCCAGTTACTTTGAAATTTAGGAAAGGTTGGGACAAAGAAAACATTGTAGCAGTAGATTTAGCGAAAATAGCCCAAGAAGTAGGAATTTCAGCAATTACCATCCACCGGAAGAACCAGAACCGAATTTTATTCTGGAAAAGCAGATTGGGATATCATAAAGCAAGTAAAACAAGAAGTTACGATTCCTGTTATTGGAAATGGAGATGTAGTAGACGAAGAATCAGCCTTAAGAATGTTTCAAGAAACAGGAGTAGACCGGCATCATGATAGGAAGAGGAAGTTTTGGAAACCCTTGGATTTTTAGAAAGATAGCACATTTTCTAACAACAGGCGAAAAATTAAAAGACCCTAGCTCAGAAGAAAAATTAGAAATCATAAAAAAACATATTAAATTAGCAGTAGAAGAAAAAGGCGAAATTGCAGTGAAAGAACTAAGAAAACACATTGCTTGGTATACAAAAAATTTAAAAAATTCAAGTGATTTTAGAAATAACATTAATCAAATAGAAACAGAGCAAGAGTTGCTCCAAAAAATAGAAGAATATTTTAAAACCCTATAAAATAAAATGATAATAGATTTTTTTATTCTAGGGGGAATGATTTTGAAAAAGAAAAATATTATCATTTTAATAATAGGTGTATTAATAATAGGAATTATTATATTTTTTACATTTTTTAATAATAAAACGGCTAAAAATTTAAAAATTGGAAATAATACTAGTAGTCAAGAAATTGTAGATTACATTTTAAATATTAGTTCCTATCAAGCAACAGTAGAAGTAGAAATAAAAAGCAACAAAAATAACAATCGATATCTTTTAAAACAAGAGCAAAAAACGCCAGAAACAAGTTCACAAGAAGTTTTAGAGCCAAGCAATATAGCAGGCGTAAAAATAATAAAAGAAGGAAATCAATTAAAATTAGAAAATACAAAATTAAGTATAAGCTCTATTTTTGAAGACTATCAATCGATAACAGACAGTAGTTTAGACTTAAACAGTTTTATCAAAAATTATAAAGAAGACAAAAATGCAAAATGGAAAGAACAAAATGACGAAATTATTATGACCACCAAAACAGACAAGGAAGAAAAAACATTAAAAGTAAGCAGAAAAACAGGAAAACCAACTAAATTAGAAATAAAAGGGACGAACAAAAAAAGCGAAATTTACATATCCTATAATGAGGTAAATTTAAATAACTAAAATAAGCAAACATTTACTTTACCTTCACTAATATTTAAAATAGCATGAAATATACTTGACAATACACTAACATTAGGAGTGAAGAATATGCAAATCAAAAGAGGAGATATGTTTTATGCAGATTTAAGTCCAGTGGTTGGCTCAGAGCAAGGAGGAGTAAGACCGGTTCTTATTATACAAAATGACTTAGGCAATAAATATAGTCCAACTGTTATTGCAGCAGCAATTACTTCTCAAACCGGAAAAAATAAATTACCAACTCATATTGAAATAGATTCCAATTCTTGTGGATTGAAAAGTAATTCAGTTGTACTTGCAGAGCAAATTAGAACCATAGATAAAAGCAGATTAAAAGAACGAATTGGTCATATTGATGACGAAAAAATAATTGATAAAGTCAACAATGCTTTGGGGGTAAGTTTTGGACTAGATGAATAAAAAATTGCCAAAGGGGACGTTCAGATCGGAAGAGCGTCGTGTAGGGAAAGAGTGTTGGATCGAGTG
>CAMSQT010000057.1 GCA_947062645.1 uncultured Clostridium sp.
AGACGTGTGCTCTTCCGATCTAAGGTTCCTAAAAAACAGGAATCTTCTTTAAGATTTAATAATATACTTTTATCCTAAGAAAAAATACGCAAGTACAATAATCCCTAAAGCAATTCTATAATAGCCAAATGGCTTAAAGTCATGTTTCTTGATATAATTCATTAAAAATTTTATAACCAATACAGATACTAAGAAAGATACTATCATTCCTACTAATAAAATGATTAATTCTGCTCCTGTAAAACCAAATCCAAATTTAACTAGTTTTAATAAGCTTGCTCCTAGCATGGTAGGTATCGCTAAATAAAAAGTGAATTCTGCAGCATTTGGTCTTGACAATCCTATTAATAACCCTCCAATAATGGTTGAGCCGTGAACGTGATGTCCCTGGAAAAATGGCTGCTAGTAATTGAAATATTCCAATAATAATAGCATCTTTGTAAGTAATTTGTGTACTGGTTTCTTTTTGTTTGTTTCCTGTGTTTTTAGATTTTAAATTTTCCACTACAATAAAGGCTATTCCAAATACAATTAAGGCAATTGCTATGCAAAATGGATTATAAAATAATGCCTCAAACATTTCGTCAAATAAAAGACCTATTACTGCTGCTGGTATGCAAGCAACTAAGATTTTAGTCCATAAAATCATAATATTTTTATCAAAATAAGATAAAATTCCTTTTTTAGTGATTGCTTTTTCTTTGTTGTTTGTCATCGGCCATATTTGTTTCCAATACAGTAATACTACTGCTAGTATAGCTCCAAATTGAATGACAACTTGAAACATACTCCAAAATTCAGGTGATACTTCTTGTAGTTTTACAAATTGTTCCACTAAGATTAAATGCCCTGTGCTACTTATTGGTAACCATTCGGTAATTCCTTCTACAATTCCAAATAAAACAGATTTTAAAATTTCTATTATCATGATTTTTCTCCTTCTTCCTTTTCTAAGATATGATAGATTGTGTTTTTTATGATTTCAGCAGTCGTAACTGGTGCTACTTTTCCGTGGTAAAGCTAGACCCCAAATGAATTTTAGCCCTAATCTTTCTATTTCTTTTTGATCGGCTCCCCCTGGTTTTGAGGCCAAATCAATAATTATTGTTTCTTTATCCACATATTTTAAGTTTTTGGTGGTTAATATTAAATGAGGAACCGTGTTTATTATGATGTCATATTGTGCCAAATTTTCTTTTAAGTTATTTATGTTGGTTTCCTTGTAGCCGTAAGCTTTTATCCAGGCGAAATCTTCTTGTTTTCTTACCGCACAGGTAACTTTTGCTGATAATCCTTCTAGTTTTTTGGCTAACACTTTTCCAATTCTTCCAAAGCCTAAAATCAAGATGTTACTTCTATGGATTGTTTTTAGGGTGTTTTGCATAACAATTTCGATGGCACCTTCTGCGGTTGAAATCGCATTTAATATGGCTAGTTCTTCTTGTTCCATAAGATCAATTACTTCTATTTTGTTCTTTTTTGCCATTTCTTGTACCTCTTGTTTGATACTTCCTGCAATTAGCTTTTTGTTTTGTATTTTTTTTATTAGTTCTTGCCATGGTATTTGGTTTTTACTGAATTTTGTGTTTATGTTGGTTCCATCTGTTAAAAATGGAGTTGGTCCTATGATTGTTTCTACTTCTTGAACTGCCTCATTTAATGTAAAACACATTTTTATGTTCTGTTCGTTTTTTAGTTCTTCTGCTTGTTCTAATCCATAAGTATATACTATTGCTTTTTCTTTTGCAAGTAATTTTGTTAATTTTATCATTCGTAAGTCTCCACCAATGATGGCAAATTTTGTTTCCATTTTTAATTTCATTCCTTTCTTAATAGCACAATATTTTCCTACTTTCATTATATGTTAGTATTTTTTTATTATTTGTTTCTACCTAATAAAAAAAGATACCAAGTTTCTATCTTGCTATCTTTTTTTATTTATTCTTGTCTTTCTTTTTGCCAATCTAAATCAAATTCTACTTCTTCTTGGCTCTTCTTTTTTCCTCTTCCAGAAGCGTTTTTTCTTAACATTCTAATATCATTGTAGCTTAAACTTCTTGTTATTTCACTCATTTCCTCTAAATGCTCTTTGGCTTTTATTTCTTTTTGTTGTAATTTCTTTTCTTCTTTTTCTTCTGGTTCTTCTAAATTAAATGGAATTGAAATTTTAGCCATGATAGGGATAAAAATTGGCTCTTTTTTTACCTTTTCTACAATCTTTTTTGCATTACCATCAATTGCGGTATTAATGTATTTGATGGCTGTTTCCTTGTCTCCTTTAATTAAATATATCTTTGCTAATTCGTAATAACCATCTGCTGATAGTTCTTCTTCTTCAATTGCTTCTAAAAATCTTTTTTCTGCTTCTTCTAAGTCTTTATAGATTAAAGCAATTTCTGCTAATGAGTATTTAGCATTGTATAGTAAAGTATTAATTTCGGCTGCTTTTTCATAACAAGTCTTGGCGTTTTGAAAGTCATTTAACATGGTGTAGGCAATTCCTAAGTTGTAATTTAATTCGTAAGATACAGGATTGTATCGTAACGCATCTTGATAAACATTAACCGCTTCTTTGTATCTTTCTTTTTCAATTAAAATTTCACCTAAAACTTCAGTTGCTTTTATCATTTCTGGCTTTTTGTTTAATAAATTAAATAACATTTCGATTGCTTCATCTTTTTTATCTAAATAGGTCAATAACTCTGCTACTTTGTAATAGGAATCGTAATCCTTTTTGTTTAAGTCAATGGCTTGTACATATTCGTCTATTGCTTTTCTCATGCCACCTTCTTGTTCATAAATTTCGGCTAACATTCTGTGTGCTTTGTAAGATTTTGAGTTCTTTTCTAACAAATCAATTAACGCTTGTTTTGCTTTTTTGTTATCGCCTAACATTAAATATAATTTAGCCTTTTGTAGATATACCATTTCAAATAATGTAATATTTCTTTTTTCTAAAATCATGACCACAATTGGTATAATAATGGATAATATATATTTTAAAATGACAAATAGCATATTTAGTTTTATACTAAATAATGCTTCGGCAAAGTTAAGTGCAATTCCTATAAATTCTAACACTAAAATTGCTACATAGGTTGTGTCATTATTTCGTATCATACGGAAAAACATGTATACAAATATCGCAAATGAAATGATTGTAAATATTATTTGTTCTATTATCATTTTGTTTCTCTCCTCTTTTTTAACACCACTATTTTACTTCATTTTTCGTCATTTGTCTAGTTTTTATACAAATTTTGGTAAATTTTATAATCTCTTAATATCCTTCTTACATAATTATTCGTTTCTTTATAAGGTATTTTTTCAATATCGGTACCATCCCTTTTTATAATTTCCTTTTCAATCCATCCGGTCAACAGTACCAATTCCTGCATTATAAGCAGCCAATGCCACCTCTTTATTTTGATAGCGTTCTAAAAGTGTTGCTAAGTAACAAGTCCCAATTTCAATGTTTTTATGGACATCAAACAATTCCTGTCTTGCGTTTTCAAAATCTAACTCGATTGCATTTTTCTTTGCCACATCTTTTGCTGTCTCCTCCATTAACTGCATCACGCCAATTGCTTCTTTATTAGAAACTGCTTCTTGCTTAAAATTACTCTCTGCTTTTATCACTGCATAAATAAGATTTTCCTCTACCTTATATTTTTCTTGATAGCACAAAACTGCTTCACTATATGTTTTTGGATATATCATTTTTAATATACTACTTTTAAATAGAAAAACAAATACCAATAAAATACTCATTACTGCTATCACAACTATTTGCTTTTTGCTTTTCAATCTTTTCTCCTCCTCTAGTGTCCTATTGGGGACGTTTCTCTTCTGAACATCATTTACAATCATACCAGTTTTTAGCTTCTCCTATATCTGCTATTAGTGGCACTTTTAGGCTGATTGCACTTTCCATACTTTGTTTTAAGATATCTTTTATTTGTTCCTTTTCTGTTTCTGGTGCTTCTATCATCATTTCATCATGTACTTGCAATACGATTTTTGCTTGTAAGCCTCTTTTTTGAAGTTCTTGATAGACTTTTATCATGGCTATTTTCATGATGTCTGCTGCTGTTCCTTGGATTGGTGTGTTCATGGCAACTCTTGATCCAAATTGTCTTACCATATAATTGCTTGCTTTTAGTTCTGGAATGTATCTTCTTCTATGAAATAGGGTTTCTACATAGCCATCTTCTGTTGCTTTTTTGGTAATTTCCTCCATAAAGGTTTTGATGCCTGCATATTGCTCTAGGTATTCGGTAATGTATTCTTTGGCTTTTTTTCTTAAGATACCTAATTGTTCTGCTAACCCAAAGTCACTAATTCCATAAACGATTCCAAAGTTTACGGCTTTGGCATCACTTCTTTGTTCTTTGGTAACTTGGTCAATTGGCGTTTTAAACACTTTGGAAGCTGCTTGTTTGTGGATATCTTGCCCTTCTTGGAAGGCTCCGTATCATATGCTCGTCATTTGAAATGTGGGCTAGTACGCGTAATTCAATTTGCGAGTAATCAGCATCTACATAAACTTTTCCCTTCTCAGGCTTAAATACCTTTCTTACTCTTTTTCCTAATTCAAATCTGGTTGGAATGTTTTGTAAGTTTGGCTCGGTTGAACTGATTCTTCCCGTTGCTGTTATGGTTTGATGGAAAAAGGAGTGTATCCTTTTAGTTTTGGGATTGATGTATTGTTTTAATCCTTCTACATAGGTAGAGTTCAGTTTCATTAATTGACGGTATTCTAAAATTTGTTCTATAATAGGGTCTTCTCTTTTTAATTTTTCTAAAACGTCTACATCTGTTGAATAACCACTTTTGGTTTTTTTGATAACTGGCAGTTTCATTTTTTCAAATAGGATTTCGCCTAATTGTTTGGTAGAATTGATGTTAAATTCTTCTCCTGCCATTTCATAAATAATTTGGGTTATTCCTTCTAGTTTTTGGGTCAATTCTTTTCCAAATTCACTTAGTTCTTCTTCGTCAACATACATGCCATTCCATTGCATGTTTGATAGTACTTCAATAGTTGGCATATCAATTTGATAAAATAACTCTAAGGCTCCTATTTCTTCTAATTGCTTTAAGGTGATTTTTCTTATTTGGCTGATAGCGTAAGCATATAAAGCATATTTTTGTTGGTTATCCTTTTGGTTAACCCCTTCTTCCCCAGATGGCATATCAAACAGATTGATTTGCTCTTGTTTTGGCTCTTCTCCGTATCCACTCGTCTAAATCAATTTCTAAATATTCTTGCATTAGATTTTCAATTTCTAATTTATTACGGCTTGGGTTTAAAATGTAACTGCTAATTGAAACATCATAGTTGATTCCTTTTAAATCAATTCCTATTTGTTTTAATAAGATGTATACTTTACTTAAGTTAATTCCTATTTTTTTGATTTCTTCATTTTCCCAAATTTCTTTTAATTCCTTTACTATTTCTTCTTCGGTTATTTCAACATAGCTAGCTTCTTTTTCTTCTTCATTAAAAATAGATAATCCTACTACTTTTTCTTTTATAATTTTTGAAGGTTCTTGGTCTTCTTTCGTATGAAGATAAGCTATCATTTGTTTTTGCTTTTTTATTAAGTTTATGATTTCTTCTTTTGTTTTATCTACTATTTTAAATAAATCTTTTGGCTCTTTTTTATTATTTACTTCGCCACCGTAAAGAAAATCGTTCAATGTAACGATTAAAGTTTAGTTCTTTAAATAGTTCTAGTACTTTAGGCTTGTCCCACTCTTCTACTTTAAAATCTTCTAAGGTATGTTTGATTGGTACTTCTAAATTGATAGTTCCTAAGGTTTTGGATAAAAAAGCTAGGTCCTTGTTGTTTTCGATGTTTTCTTTTTGTTTTCCTTTTAGTTCTGCTTCTTGCTTTTCTACTTTTTCGTATAGATTTTCGATAGAACCAAATTTTTGGATAAGTGCCGTGGCTGTTTTTTCTCCTATTCCTGGAACGCCTGGAATGTTATCACTACTATCTCCTTGTAAGCCTTTTACATCAATTAATTGCTTTGGTTCCAAACCGTATTTTTCGATGATAGCTGCTTTGTTATATTCGTCGTTTTGGGTTTTTCCTCCTTTGGTGTGTGGAATTCGAATGGTTACTTTGTCGGTTGCAAGTTGAAAGGTATCTCTATCTCCTGAAAGAATCACTACCTCTAAACCTTGTTTTTCGCCATAGCAAGATAAGGTACCGAAGCACATCGTCTGCTTCATACCCTTCCATTTCTACGATGTCTATGTTCATAGCACGCAAGATTTCTTTTATGATTGGCATTTGGTCTGCTAGTTCTTGTGGCATTCCTTTTCTGGTTGCTTTGTAGCCTTCATATAGTTTATGTCTTGCGGTTGGTGCTTTTAGGTCAAAGGCGACAACTAAGTATTTTGGATTTACATCCTCTAATAATTTAAATAAAATGGCTAAAAAACCGTAAACGGCATTGGTGTATTTTCCGTCTTTTGTGGTTAGCATTTTACTTCCCATGATGCCATAAAAGGCTCGGTTCATGATGCTGTTTCCATCGACTAATACTATTTTTTCCAAAGTTTTTTCCTCCTATTTTTGGTTTTGTTGTTTATCATCCCTATTCCTAAACTTCCTACCCATAAAATAAAAACAAATGGGGTTCCATTTCTCCATCCTTCTCCATAGGTTAGAAAGATGCTATTGGCAAATTCTGTTATGATGGCTATTTGTGGAATCCAAAGAATATCCTCTGCTTTTTGCCACATTAAGAGTGGAAATAACCAGATTATATACCATGGCTGAAAGTTTGTAATTAATAAAAATAAAAATGCCATAATAAAATAGTTTGCTTTTCTTAGTTCTTCTTGTAATCGTATCTGCTTTTTGTTTAAGATCGGAAGAGCGTCGTGTAGGGAAAGAGTGTTGGATCGAGTGT
>CAMSQT010000058.1 GCA_947062645.1 uncultured Clostridium sp.
ATTGACTTTATTAACAAAGTCAAACTAGATAAGGAATATCAAGCAAGAACTAAAACTTGGAAAGATTATACCAGACAAGAACAAGCAGAACTTATAATGAAGTATGTTGATAACATTGAACTTGATATGTTAGGTACAGAAATAATTGTAAAACAGATTAACTTTAGAGAATCAATTTGTAAGCCTTGTCAAGAATTATATGATAAAGGTTATATAGATACAACAAAGCCAATGATATTAGGTAATGTGCTTGGTAGTGTGAGATTTAGTAATTATTTGCCAGAGGAAGAAGTCGGCGAAATCATTATGAGATTAAGACAATACTATGATGTTCATTATACAGAGGCAACCTACTACGTTGATAAGCAAATGTTTTATTTTAACTTTGCTGAAGATAATAGTGCTATTGTTAGAGTATTTCCTTTGGAAGATTATTATAAACTTGATCCAGATAATAAAATGGAAACTTATAGATTTGGAATACTCTACATCAATGAAGAAGATAAATTCCAAATGCAAGAAATTGATACTGCATTTGACTATATACCAGATGAAACAAATACAAGTGTAATTTACACAAAAGAGCCTATACCTATTTCAGTAGGTGTAAAGCCAGTAAAATTCTGCGAAGAAATGCAAGAAGAAACAAATTAACGTGGCACGTTTTGTTTTTATGAAATAAAAATGAAAGTGGCGATAGTTAATTTGAATAAAATTTATTTGCCAAAAATAAATTTTATTGCCTCGCAGAGCCCCCGAGTTTTGATGGTACGTCAAAACTCATAGGGGGTTAGGACTTCCGTCAAGACGAAGTCCTGTGCTACGAAGAAATTTCAAAGGAGGTGTTTTTAATGGAGCAAGAATTAGCATATTCTTTTCACTTGGGTAGTGATAAAAACAAAAGTAAATTAGCAAGAAAATTTGCAAAAGATAACGTATCTGGTACTACTTCGCTATCTAATAATGCAATTCAAAATGCAAAAGATTTATCAGATGTTAATAAACACAATTTAAGAGATTATGATAATCAAACAGAACTAATTAGAACTATATATGGGACAAGCGATATTGTAAATGACGTAAAACAAGTATATTTAGATGAGTTTGAACAATCAAGACTAGAATATAATAATAAACAAACTCGTGAAGATAGAAAAATTGAAGATTACTTTAAAAAAGTATGTGAATCTCAAAATGATATTGCGTGTGAAATTATCATAGAACTTGGAGATATGGACTTTTGGAACGATAAAAACGAAAGGTATAGATTTAAAATGGTTGATGTATATAATGAACAGATAAAAGACTTAAATAAAATTATTCCAGACTTTAAAATAGCAAATGCAACAATGCATTTTGATGAAGTTTCTCCTCATATGCATATAGTAGGTGTTCCAGTAGCATTAAATTGTACTAGAGGAATGAAAAAGCAAGTAGGAAAAAGTAAATTGTTTACTAAAACTTCACTTGCTGAAATACAAGATAAGATGAGAAATGCTTGTATTAAGTCATACAACAAGTTTTATGAAGTTAATACTAGACTAAAACAAAAGCAAAAAGGAAGAAATCAAGATATAAATGTTAATGAAATGGGCAATTATAGAGAAATCAAGAAACAGCTAAAACAGAAAGAACAAAAACTTGAAAAGGCAAATGCACAGACGAAAAAAATTGATAATACAAGCAAAGACATAGATAAAATTTTATCTAGTTTAAAACCTACTTTGATGAATAAAAATAATATGGTTATTTCAAACGAGGATGTCCAGAAAATCAAAAATTATACAAAAGATGTAAAAGATATTACTAAAACAGTTAGAAACGTAAATGACTTAAATATGGCGATTAAAAATTTTGAACATTCTGCTTTTGAAATAGAAAAAGAAAATCGTTCACTAAAATATGAAATAGAACTAAAAGATAATGAAATTGGAAGTCTAAAAAAGAAACTATCTACTAAAGACAAGATTATAGACAGGTTACAAGCTGAAAAAGAAAAACTAAAACAGGAATTACAGAAATTTAAAGGATTTTGGCATAGTATTATGAGCCATTTTCACAAAAGAATTTGCTATGATAAAGATGAAAATTATAAGATTGTTAGTGATGACCTATACAAAAATGGCATTTTTGACAACAATGATAATGAAATTGCTAATAATATTGCTAGAAAAGTAACTATACCAGATGAAAACAAGCAGAATAAGAATAAAAGAAAAAATAATGATACTAGATTTTAAAAGGAGGAAAAAAGCTATGAATAATGAATTACCAAAAATAAAAATTGATGAAAGAACAGGCATTCAATATCATTTAGATGGAGATTATTATATACCAAACCTTACAATACCTAAACAAGAAAAAATTACTTTAAATAAATATGGAAGAATGAGATTAAAATATTTGAAAGAACATAAAAAAGCTGATTATACTATAATGCTAATGGATGGAATATTAAATACACATTTAAAAGAACTACAAGAAACAGCAGATACTAGAGTACAACAAATTATCAGTGAGTTGAAAGCTAAAAGCGATTTGACCGAAGATATGAAAAATACAGATATGCTTTATTGGGTAGGTACAATGAACTCTATAAAAAATCAAGCTGAGGAGATTGTTTTGAGAGAATTGATTTATGTTTAAATGTTTTAAAAGTTGATTTTTGACAATTTTATGTAAATATGATATAATAAAAGAGATATAGGCAAAGTGTCTATGTTTGCAAACCTCGAGTTTGCAGTTACTATCAATCACATCAATGAAAAAATTTTGGAGGTATTTATATGTTTAATTATGTTTTAAAGCGGATGTATGAGGAATATTCAGTTAGTCGTAGCAATGACAGCATCGACTTTTTGGAAAATGGAAAAGTAGTTGCCACTTTGTATCCTAAGGAACAGGTGATAAACATTTTCTTGTCAGCCTCTCCTGACGTTGTTTGGAATCATCATAATCTTGCAATCTTTGTGATTGCTAAGAAATATGCTGTTCTTAATAATGGACGGATTCGCAAAACTGAAGCAGCATGGTTAATTGGTTGTTGCGGTGCAGAATGGGAACACAACCTTGAAGTTCCTATGTACCTTGGATATGGTAAAAGATTTGAAACTGAAGATGTTTCAACTATTTCCGGATGTTATAGAGGGAAAAACAAAAATATTCGTTTTAACCTTTTTGAGCTTGAAATTGAATGGAAAGAAACTGAACAACCATATTCTCATATCAATTACTTGAACCCTGCATTGGTATATCCTGTTAAACATGGAGGAAAGAAAGTTCATAATGCAAAAGCGTATTTGAGAAAACGCTATGATTGGGAATATGGTGCAGGATTCAACACCGCTGGCAGTCCGCAAACTCGTGAATTTATTGATACACAGGCTAATAAGGTGAATCATACCGAATGGAGCCACATCAGTTATTATCATAGAGTCTGCAAGTAATTGAACAAGTTTATTGAAGGAGGGGTACTGCATTGCAGTCCTTCCTTCAATAAATTAAATAAAGTTTTTTAAAAATTTTATTGTAATTTATCAAAAACATGATATACTATAATAAATTGATTGATATTTGTATCAATCGTCAAGAGAGAGAAAAGTTGTAGATAACTACGACGTTCGCTCCACCTAAGTAAAATCGTCGCACTTTGGCGAAGTATTGATAAATCAACTGTAAAAGGTTGATTTTTTTGTCGTCTTTATTTTGAAAAAGAAAGAATGAAAAAGAAAAATTAAATCTTGCGTTTAGGATAATATATATCATTTATTCTAGCTAGTAAAATATTATCCATAAAAAATCACAAAAATCCCCAAAACTATGGAAAAAAAAGCCAACATGTGATACAATACAAAAGCAAGACCAAAAAAGGAGAAAAACAATGGGATTTTTTGATAAACTAAAACAAGGAATGAACAAAACCAAGAGTTCATTTGACGAAAAAATAAATAACGTATTCAAAAGCTTCAAAAAAATAGACGACGACTTTTTAGACGAACTAGAAGAAATACTAATCATGGCAGACATAGGGATGGAAACATCCGTAAAAATAATAGGAAACCTAAGAAACAGACTAAAAAAAGAAAAAATACAAGACGAAGAAGAAGTAAAACAAGCCTTACGAGAAGAAATGCAAAAAATATTAGATAAAGAAGACAAACAATTACACCTAGAAACCAAGCCAGCAGTCATCTTAGTCGTTGGTGTAAACGGAGTGGGAAAAACCACTTCCATTGGAAAAATAGCCAACCGTTTAGCAAAAGATGGAAAAAAAGTAGTAGTAGCAGCAGCAGACACCTTCCGTGCTGCAGCAGTAGAACAACTAGAAATTTGGGCCAAAAGAGCAGGAGCCGACATCGTAAAACGAGAAGAAGGAGTAGACCCTGCCTCTGTTGTATATGATGCCATCAAAATTACAAAAGAAAAACAAGCCGACATTTTAATAGTAGATACCGCAGGAAGATTGCATAATAAGAAATATTTAATGGACGAACTGAATAAAATTCAAAAGGTAATCAAAAAAGAAATGGAAGAAGCAGACAAAGAAGTCTTACTAGTAATCGACGGAACAACTGGGCAAAATGCTATTTCTCAAGTAAAAGCATTTAAAGAAGAAGCCGATATAACAGGACTTGTCTTAACTAAACTAGATGGAACCGCAAAAGGTGGAGTGGTAATCGGTATTGTAGAAGACAACAAAATTCCTGAGAAATTTATAGGAATAGGGGAACAAATAGACGACATGGAAATTTTTGAATCAAGTGATTTTGTAAAAGCAATTATTTAAAAAAATGAGAAAATAAAGGGTGTTTTTATAGAAAAAAAGGAGGAACAATCTGTGGAGGAGAACAAAAAAGTAGAAACAAAACAAGAAACCATAATGGATACAGCCAATACCAAAGAAACAAGAAATAGAAATAAAAAAGAAAAAAGCAAAACAAGAATGGTATTAGTTATTCTATTTTTAATTGTATTTGCAACAATCAGTTATGTACAATTAAGAGGAAGCTATTTAGAATATCAAGAAATGGGACAACAATACATTCATATTTTTTATACCAATATAATTTACAAATATGCTATTATGGCAATTAACTTTATCATACTATACTTTATTATTTATTATACTAACCGTGGCATCAAAAAAGGATTGCAACCATTTTTTGAAAAAGAAAATAAACCAATGCCAAAACTATTAAACAAATCTTTAGCACTAGTAATTTCAGCTATTACCAGTATAATCGTATCAGCTACCTTAATGCAAAAAATCATGTTAATGATAAACTCTACAGCATTTGGTGTACAAGACACCATTTTCAATTTAGACATTTCCTATTACCTATTCCAAAAACCAGTAATAGAAGCAATGGCATTATACTTTACCGTATTATTTGTAGGATTATCTATCTATATGGCATTATATTATGTGATTGTATTTAATAGATTTTTTGATGGCATTGATGGGAAGATGCTAAAACAAAGTCTATTCATGAAAAAACTAACCAGAAATATCTTATTGGTAATCATAGGAATCGCAATTATGACACTATTAAATACACAAAACATGGTATTTGGAAAATTATTAACTATTCGGAGATGATGTTGATATAGTAGGAGCAGGTTTAACAGAAACCACAGTGAAATTATGGGGCTATTCTATTTTTGCTGTTATTATTGTTGTTTTTGCTTACCGAGCTTTAAAATATTTTAAAGAAGGATCAACTAGTAAAGTGCTAAAAAATTTAGCAGTAATACCAGGGTATTTAGTTATCTTATTTGTTATTATGATGGTATTTGATTTAATATTTGTTAGTTCCAACGAATTAGACAAAGAAAAAGATTACATTGCAGAAAATATAAAAAATACCAAAAATGCCTATAATATCAATATAGAAGAAAAAAATCTTCGCAATTCGGGAACAATTACTAGAGAAGAAGTTGTTAAATGCGAAAATGTAATTGATAACATTCCAATTATTAGCAAAGATGCGGTATTAAAAACCTTAGAAGATAGTCAAACCGAAACAGGATATTTTTCTTACCGAAATGCAAATTTAGCAAAATACAATATTAAAGGAAAAGACCAAGTTGTATATGTAGCACCAAGAGAAATAAAAAATTCAGGAAGAACCTATAACAACAAAACTTATGAATACACACATGGCATGGGAGAAATCTTAATATCAGCTAACAAAAGCATAGGTGGAGGAAATGTACAATACATCCAAAAAGAAGTATCAGGAAATGACGAACAAATTGCTATTTCTCAACCTAGAATGTATTTTGGTTTAGGAAATAACGAAACGGTTGCAACAAATGCTAAAAACAAACAAGAATATGATTACACAGACGAAAATGGAACCGACTATACCTCAACTTATGAAGGAAAGGCAGGATTACAGTTAAACTTTTTAGATAGATTAATTTTAGGAATTGCAAAGGGAGATTTGAATTTAGCCTTTTCAGGGGAAATTACCAATGACAGCAAAATTTTAATTAATCGAGATATCATAGCAAGAGCCAAAAAAGCATTACCATACTTAATATATGATGAAAACCCATATACGGTAATTACAGAAGAAGGAAAAATTGTATGGGTACTAGATGCTTATACAGTATCTAGTAGTTATCCGTATTCACAATACACATCAATCCAACACGATGGCATAAAAGAAAATATTAACTATATTAGAAACTCTGTAAAAGTACTAGTTGATAGCTATGATGGAACCATTTCTTATTACATAACAGACAGAACTGATCCAATTGCTATGGCATATAAGATCGGAAGAGCACACGTCTGAACTCCAGTCACAATGCCTCAT
>CAMSQT010000059.1 GCA_947062645.1 uncultured Clostridium sp.
TACACTCGATCCAACACTCTTTCCCTACACGACGCTCTTCCGATCTCCTAGAAACTTCTTTTTTTACAATGCTTTTAATTGTGTTTTCTTCAATAATGTCTGTAATTATGCTTCCGTGGTTTATCATTAAAAGTTGATTTTGTAATAATTGGCACTTTGAATTTTTCACCTATTTCCACACATCTATTATGAAGAACCTTTGCCCCTTCACTTGAAATTTCAATCATTTCTTCATAAGAAAGTGCTGGCAATTTTTTAGCAGTTTCCAATCGATTGGGGTCTGTTGTGTAAACACCATCTACATCTGAAAAAATATAGCAATTTTTAGCACCTAAGGCTGCAGCGACAGCAACGGCTGTTGTATCTGAGCCTCCTCTTCCTAAAGTTGTGATATCCTTGTTTTCATTTATACCTTGAAATCCTGCTAAAATGACAATCTTTCTTTTTTCTAGTTCTTCCCTAATCCTTGAAGTGTCAATCCATTTAATGATAGCATTTTGGTTGGTATTATTGGTATAGATTCCTGCCTGCCAACCAGTTAGAGAAATCGCAGGATAGCCCATTTGGTTAAGTACCATGCTTAGTTTAGCAGTTGACATTTGCTCGCCACTGCTTAATAATACGTCCATTTCTCTGTCTTTTTCTTTTGTTTTTTCGGCTAATTCTTTTGCTTCTAAAATCAATTTATCGGTGGTTTTTCCTTGTGCAGAAACAACCACTACAATGTTGTGATTTTTTTTGTATAATTCAATGATTTTTTTAGCTACCATTTTTAGTTTTTCATTATCAGCAACAGAACTACCTCCAAATTTTAATACGGTTGTGTCCACCTTAATCACTCGCTTTTTAAGAATTACTTAAGAAAGCTATTTAAATCTAAATAAGCTTCTTTCTTTATTATATGATTAAAGCTTAGTTATTGTTAGATTTTAAATAGCTTTCCATAAATCCATCTATTTCGCCATCCATAACGGCTTGAACATTTCCTACTTCGTAGTTGGTTCGATGGTCTTTTACCATGGTATAAGGGCAAAAAACGTAAGAACGAATTTGACTTCCCCATGCAATTTCCATTTGAACTCCTTTTAGATCTTCTATTTTTTCTTTCTGCTCTTTTTCTTTTAAGTCCAATAATTTAGATTTTAACATCTTCATGGCTGTTTCTCTATTTTGAATTTGAGAACGTTCGGTTTGGCAGGCTACTACTACATTAGTTGGTATATGCGTAATTCTTACAGCTGAAGAGGTTTTGTTGATGTGTTGTCCTCCTGCACCAGATGCTCGATAGGTATCCACTCTTAAATCGTCTGGATTGATTTCTAATTCGATATCGTCTGTAATTTCTGGTAATACTTCTAAAGAAGCAAATGAGGTATGCCTTCTTCCTCCACTGTCAAATGGTGAAATTCTAACTAGTCGATGTACTCCCATTTCGGCTTTCATATAGCCATAGGCGTTTTCTCCTAAGATTTCAAAGGTAACGCTTTTTATCCCTGCTTCTTCTCCTTCTAAGTAGTCTAATTCTTTTACTTCATAATTATTTTTGTTAGCCCATCTTGTGTACATTCGGTATAACATTTCTGCCCAGTCTTGCGATTCTGTCCCCCCTGCTCCTGGATGAATGGTAACGATAGCATTATTACTGTCATATTTGCCAGATAGAAAGGTAGCAATTTCAAATTTTTCGATTTGTTTTTCTAGCTTGCTAGTGCTTTTTAGGATATCTTTTGCTATTTCTTCGTCTGGTTCTAAGTTTACTAGTTCTGTTAATTCGTTTAGGTTGTTTATTTCGCTATTGATTTCTTGGAATTTAATTGTTTTGTTTTTAATGTTTTTGATTTGTGCTAGGATTTTACTAGAATTTTTGTTGTCATTCCAAAAGTTTTCTTCTAAGGTTTTTTCTTCTAGTTCTTGTAATTGTTTTTTTAGTTTTTCGATGTCAAAGAGATTCACCTAATTTCTTTGTTTTTTGTTCTAGGTTTTTTAGCGTTTTTGTGTTTTCTTCTAGTTCTAACATGTTATCACTCTCCTTGGTTTTTATTTTTTCTTATTATATATCTTTTATGTATTTTATACAAGTATTTTTAGGAACTCTATAAAAAAGGCAATCCCCCGAAACCAAAGAGCTTGGGTTTCAGGGGGGATAACTCTACACAAAATCTGCTAAAAATGCATTTCTTTGTGCAAGAGTGTATGAAGCTGTGTAAAATTTTCATTTGAAGAACATTTAAATTTAAAGAATGTTTTATTCTTGTCTATTTTCTTTACAGAATCAAGTTCTGCAAAGTCAAGGACACCGTTATTAACAAAAAATAAAATGGTTTCTTGGGTAAGAATTTCTTCTACTTTTACTGTAACATACCTCCGTTCAAAATCAAATGAATATGCTATTACTTTCATATCGATACTCCTTTCTGCCTTATTAATTATGTATACATTATATCATATTTACTCCTACTTTGCAAGTTTCGTAATATTTTGTTATCTGCTAAATTTCCTCTTTGTTTAATTCCCTTATAATAAAATCTTTCAATAAAGCCATTTGATTGTCATCATGAAAATTAATTGCGGTTTGATTATATTTATAATTTTGGTAATTGATATCATATTCACTATTTTGATTTGTTTTTTGTTCGTATTCTAAAATTTCTCTTTTTTTTGCCGATTGTTTTCGTACCATGTCATTATCAGGTAATAATAACACATTATAATTAGATAGATTAAAATATTTGGTTTTCGGCAATAATTCCCAATTTAAAACAATAGTTGCATCTTTAGTGCTATTACTATCTATAATTCCATCAATTTTTGCTTCTACTGCTTTATAAATTGGATCATCTAATTGTTCTGTTTCTTTTCTTGCTGTTTTCAAGGTGTCAAAAAAAGTAGATAATTCTGTTATATAACTATCTTTTTTTTCTTCTAAATAAGCTAAGGTTTGTTCTATTATGCTACTATCTTGATAAAAGTCCTTACTTATTTTATCAATGTCAATAACAATTGCATTTTCTTTTTCGAATTCTTTGGTTAAGTTTGTTTTACCTACTCCTTCTTGACCTGTAATTCCTATTATATTCATGTTTATCAATCCTCTCACAAATACATGTCTATACCCCAACAAGTGCTTTGGGTTTTCCTTTTTTCACTGCTTGTTCAACAGATTTTTTGGTTGCCCTAAAAGTGGTAAAGACCTAAATCTTTACCACATACATCTTTTACACAATTACTTCCCACAACAATTCTTATACTTTTTACCACTTCCACATGGACAAGCGTCATTTCTACCAACTTTAGGACCTTCATTGCGAACCGTTCTATCTACATCAGTACCAATTTTTGCCCCACCATCTACACTGTGAATTGCTTCTAAAGCAGCACCTGTAATCTTAACAGTTTCTTGTCTTGTATTATCTGCTTGCCCGTCTAATATGCATTAAAATTTTAGTTACATCTACTTTGATATCATTTATCATTTCGTCAAACATATCAAAACCTTCTAAACGATATTGAACAACTGGATCTTTTTGACCATAAGCACGCAAACCGATTCCATCTTTTAGTTCATCCATGCTATCGATGTGGTTCATCCATTTTTCATCAACAACTTTAAGCATAACCACTCTTTCTAACTCTCTTAGTTCTTCTTGTCCAATTTCTTGTTCTTTTTCTGCATATATTTCCATTGCCTTTTTCTTTAATTCTGCTGAAATAGCATTTAAATCGTTTTTGTTGTCTTTGATATAGCTTAACATATCAATTCCAAAAATATTGATAATTTCGGTGTTTAAAGACTCTATATTTAACTCATTTGTTTCTACATTCATAAACATATCTGCTATATTGTCTGCTACAAATTCAATCATAGAAACAATGCTATCATGTATATTTTCGCCATCTAATACATCTCTTCTTTGTTTGTAGATAATTTCTCTTTGGGCATTCATAACATCGTCATATTTTAATACGTTTTTACGGATACTAAAGTTTCTACTTTCTACCTTCTTTTGAGCATTTTCTACGGCATTTGAGATAATCCTAGAGTCGATTGGCATGTTTTCGTCTGCTCCTAAAGTATTGTAAACTTTTGTAATAGCATCTCCACCAAAAATTTTCATTAAATCGTCATCTAAACCAATATAGAATTTAGATTCACCATTATCTCCTTGACGTCCAGAACGTCCACGCAACTGGTTGTCAATTCTTCTTGATTCGTGTCTTTCGGTACCAATAATTTTTAAACCACCAGCACTTATTACTTTTTCTTTTTCTTCTTTGATTTGCTCGTCATATTTTTTTACTAAAGTTCTAAATTCTTCTCTTGCTTTTAAAATTTCTTGGTCGTCTGTTTCGTAATAAGTATCTGCCTCTTCAATAATTTCATGGGCTATTTTATTTTTTCTCATTTCTTCTTTTGCTAAGAATTCGCTATTTCCGACCTAGCATAATATCAGTACCACGTCCTGCCATGTTGGTTGCAATGGTTACGGCTCCGAATTTACCTGCTTGTGCTACAATTTCTGCTTCTTTTTCATGGTATTTAGCATTTAATACTTCGTGTTTAATTCCTTCTTTTTTCAATAATTGGCTTAATTTCTCACTCTTTTCGATAGATACGGTACCTACTAAAACGGGTTGTCCTTTTTCATGACTCTTTTTGATGCTTTCTACAATGGCTCTATATTTTGCATTTTCGTTTTTGTAAATAACATCATTTTCGTCATTACGAATCATTGGTTTGTTGGTTGGAATATCAACAACGTCTAAATTGTATATTTCTTCGAATTCGCCTGCTTCTGTCATGGCTGTACCTGTCATACCAGATAATTTGTCATACATTCTAAAGAAGTTTTGGAAAGTAATAGTTGCTAAAGTTCTAGATTCGTCTGCAATTTTTACATTCTCTTTTGCTTCAATGGCTTGGTGTAAACCATTGTTATATCTTCTTCCATACATAATACGTCCAGTAAATTCGTCTACAATTAATACTTCTCCATCTTTTACGATGTAGTCTATATCTTTTTTCATAACACCATGTGCGCGTAATGCTTGATTAACATGGTGTACTAAAGTAGAGTTTTCTAAGTCATTGAAGTTTTCTAAGTGGAAGGCATCTTCTGCTTTTTTTATACCTTTTTCGGTTAGGGATGCAGATTTTGCTTTTAAGTCTACAATGTAATCATATTTTTCATTATCTTCTGCTTGGTCATAATCTTTGATATCTTCTTCTACAATAATTTTTGGTGTTAATCTTCTTACAAAATCGTTGGCACTTTTATAAAGGCTAGAAGATTCGTTTGCTCTACCAGAAATGATAAGAGGGGTACGAGCCTCGTCAATTAAAATACTGTCGATTTCGTCGACAATGGCATAGTGTAAACCTCTTTGTACTAATTGGTTTTTGTAGATAACCATGTTATCTCTTAGGTAATCAAATCCAAATTCATTATTAGTTCCATAAGTTACATCACTATTATAAGCTTCTTGTTTTTCTTGTGGTTCCATTCCTGCAATTACTAAACCAACTGATAAACCTAAGAATTTATATAATTTTCCCATCCATTCACTATCTCTTTTAGCTAAGTAATCGTTGACGGTAATAACATGAACTCCTTTTCCTTCTAAAGCATTTAGATATACTGGTAAGGTAGCAACTAAGGTTTTACCTTCACCTGTTTTCATTTCGGCAATTCTTCCTTGGTGTAAAATAATTCCACCAATTAATTGCACGTCAAAGTGTCTCATGCCTAATACTCTTTTTGAGGCTTCTCTTACAACAGCAAAAGCTTCTACTAATATGTCGTCTAGTGTTTTTCCTTCTTGTAGTTGTTTTTTGAATTCTTCGGTTTTTCCTCTTAATTCACTGTCACTTAAAGCTACCATTTTTTCTTCTAAGCCATTTATTTGTTCTACTAATGGCATTACTCTTTTTACTTCTTTTTCACTATAAGATTTGAATATTTTGTTAAATATACTCATTTTCTTTCCAGTCCCTTCTTCTGTTTTTATTTTTTCAATTTTATACTTTTTTACTATATCATGAAACTTTGGTTTTAGCAAGGTTTTTTGGTAAAAAAATGGAAAATCCCCACCCCACAATTTTCGTGGGATTATGAATATTTTTCCCTCTTTCTACATAAATTCAAGTAAAACTAGTATTAAAAGGAGAATCCTATGTTTATCTATAATGTCAAAATCAATGGAAGCAAAACCTTTAAAACTTTTTTTATTGGTATTGTAATCTTAGTTATTATAATCGTTGGAATTGTAAGTTTCAAAGTATTTCAAGGTGCCAGTAATTCCCCTACTTCCTCTTCTTGCTTGCCACAAAACAAAGTCACCAAATTAACGGCTCATAATTATACCAATGTATTAAAAACAGTGCATGACAACATCGACAGTTATGTAGGTTGTCAAATTAATTTTACAGGTTATGTGTATCGTGTGATGGATTTAAATGAAAACCAATTTATTTTAGCAAGAGATATGATTATTTCTTCTAATTTTCAATCCGTTGTGGTTGGCTTTTTATGTGAATGTGAAAATGCCAAGGATTTTGAAGACGATGCTTGGGTTGAACTAACAGGAAAGATTATAAAAGGCACTTATCATGGTGATATGCCAATTGTTAAGGTAACAGATATCAAGAAAACAGATATACCAAATGATGAGTTTGTTTATCCACCTGACGAAAGTTATATTCCAACAACTGGTATACTATAAAGCATTTTTTCTTTTATGGCAATCGCTTAAAAATTTATGTGTTAATACCTAGTATTATGAAATGCTAG
>CAMSQT010000060.1 GCA_947062645.1 uncultured Clostridium sp.
AGATGAGGCATTGTGACTGGAGTTCAGACGTGTGCTCTTCCGATCTAAAGGTCCGTCCCTAATGGCAAAAAAGGAGTTTAGTTTATGAGAGGAAATCGAAGAGGAAATAAAAAGATTATGGCTTTCCAGAAGATGGCTCGTTTTGATAAAAAGTTTATAAAGGGGTTATATATTAGTGTTGCTACATTGTTTGTTTTGTTTTTATGTGTGATTGCTTTTTTTCATATTAATAAGGCAATTGAATATAAACATTTTTTAGAGGAGATTGACGAAACTTTGGCTAGAGATGCTTCTTTGTCTACTTCTTCTGAAGATAATAAGGATGAACAACAGGAAAAAAAGCAAACCGATACTACTTTTACGTTAACTGCTATTGGTGACGTTATGTGTCACAATACACAATTTATGGATGCTTATCAAAAAGATACTGATAGCTATGATTTTTCTTATGTTTTTGAAGATATTAATCGTTATTTAAAGACAGCTGATCTTGTAGTAGGAAGTTTAGAGACTAGTTTTGCTGGGAAAGATAAAGGATATAGTAATTATCCTAAGTTTAATTCGCCTGATCAGTTGGCTTATGATTTGAAAAAGTTGGGGGTTAATGTGCTATCAACGGCTGGTAATCATTGTTTGGATATGGGATTTGATGGGATTTCTCGAACGATTGATGTTTTAAATGATGCTGATATTTCTCATGTTGGGACTTACAAAACGCCTGAGGATAGGGATACGATTTTGTTTCGCTATGTTAAGGGGGTTAAGATTGCTTTTGTGAATTATACTTACGGAACAAATGGTATTGCTATTCCTGATGGAAAAGGGTTTTGTGTTAATTTGATTGATAAAGAATTAATGAAAAAAGATATTGATTCTGCTAAATCGCAAGGTGCTGATTTGGTTGTTGCTTGTATGCATTGGGGTACAGAGTATGAAACTACTGCTAATAAAGAACAAGAAGAGTTTGCTGATTTTTTATTCCAAAATGGCGTTGATGTTATTTTAGGAAATCATCCTCATGTGCTACAATCTATGGAAAAAAGGACAGTTACTTTAGAGGATGGAACGAAAAAGGATGGCTTTGTGATTTATGCTTTGGGAAATTTTATTTGTGATCAAAATGCTGATAATACTAGAAATTCGATTATTTTAAATTTGAAGATAACCAAGCATGTTGATGGTAATATTTCGATTGACGAGGCTCGTTATATTCCTATTTATATGTATAAAGATAATTCTTCTAAAACTAGAAAAATGAAGCTTTTGGATATTAAAAAGTCGATAGAATCTTATGATAAGTCTATTCTTAATGGCGTTTCTCCTTCTTTTTCGAAGTCTTTATATGATAATTTGAAGGTACAATTGGATAAGATTAAAAGTATTGTTGGTCCAGAATTTTAGATGGATAATTTTATAAAATATTATAAAATTATTGACAGAAAATGTGAATTCATATATGATTTATTTATTATAAAAAAGATTTAAATATGGGGGAAAATCAAATGAGAAAAATACCCAAAAATGAGATAGGAATTACCTTAGTTTCACTCGTGATTACCATTATTGTTTTGTTGATACTAGCAAGTATTTCAATTGGTGCTTTATGGGGTGAAAATGGCGTGATAAAAAAAGCTCAAGAAGCAGATTTTAAAACAAAGATTGCACAAGCTATTGAACAATTTGATATATTTTTGGACCAAAAAAAAATGCAAAATCGAAAATTTCAACAAGGAACTTTGAATGCGGGTGAAACCACTCTATTTTATAATACTCAAAAAGATGATGAAACAGGTAATATTTATACTGTATTATCTGGCATTGAAAAAGATTTCGTGAAAAATTTTGAAATTATAAAAGGGGAACTCTTTTATTTCACACAAAACGAAAAAGAAACACAATGGGCATTAGAACTAGGACTAACAACAAACCCTTATGAAATTATAGATGGTGTATTGACATCTAATGAAAAAAATTTAATTTTATTAGATGAAAGAACTGGAACACTTACCATACCAGAAAGAGTAAAAGAAGTAGGAGAAGGAACTTTTTCTAATTTAAATGGTATCAAAAAAATTATTATTCCATCTTCTTGTAAAATTATTAACAATAATGCTTTTAATGGAAACAGTACATTAGAAGAAGTTTTAATATTAGCCGATGGAGATATAGGCTTACAGTCAATTGGAAATTATGCCTTTAAAGATTGTCATAAATTGAAAAAAATCTCTATGCCAAATACCGTAAATAATTTAGGAATCGGTGTTTTTTGGAACTGTAGTTCTTTAGTAAATGTGCAATTATCTAATAAAATACCTGTTTTATTAAGTCAAGTGTTTTCCCGGTTGTACTTCTTTAAAAGAAATTGAAATACCAGAAGGAATAAAGCAAATGTACGGATTTCTATTTCAAGGAGCTACTAATTTAACTAAAATTTCACTTCCTAAAAGTTTGGAAACAATTGATAATAACTGCTTTTATGATGCGACTTCTTCTTTAGAAAGTATTAATTTAAGTACAACAAATCAACATTTTTTAGTTGAAAATGGAATCCTACTATCTAAAGATAGAACTCAAATATATGTTGTAACAAAACAAACGGTTAATGGAAATACTTTTACTGTACCTAATGGAATTAAATACATTGGTTCAGGCGTGTTAATGCCTTTTTTGAATATAACAAAAGTAATATTACCTGAAAGTGTGAATGAAATTAATGCAGAATTTTTCCCTTGGACAATAGAAGAAATAGAAATTAGCCAAAATAACCCTAATTATTTATCTGTTAATCAACAAATTCTTAGTAAAGATAAAAAGATATTATATTTTTGCTATTCAAAAGCACAAACTATTACTTTAGAAGAAGGAATTGAACAATTAAAGGGTGCAGCAGTAGAAAAATGTAATAATGTAAATACAATCCATTTTCCAACTACTCTTAAAAGGCTTGAATCACAATCTTTAAAAGGAATTTATCATGTAAAAAATATAAAACTGGGTAAAAATGTTGAAGTAATAACTGGTGATGTTTTTCAATATAATTTTGGTATTCAAAATATAGAAATAGATTCGGAAAATCCAAATTATATGACAGAAAATGGAGCGGTTTATACGAAAGATAAAACAAAAATTATCGCTTTTGTTAATAATGAAGCAACTAGTTTCCAAATACCAGAAGGAGTAACTGAAATAAAATTCTGTGCTTTTTCTTGTAGAGAGAAATTGACTAGTATCGGTCTTCCTTCTACTCTTAAAATAATAGAATCTGCAGCATTTCATAAGTGTAGTTCTTTGCCAAAAATAGATATTCCTAATAGTGTAGAAAATATGGATGGTTGGGGAATCTTTGATGAATGTTCAAATTTAACAGAAATTAATATTGATAAAAAACCAAATAGTTTAGCTGGCTCACCATGGGGCTGTATTTACGGAAATAGAGCAGTTAAATGGTTAAGGTAATAATAAAAACATGATTGATTACTTTTTTGTTCAATCATGTTTTTTAATTTTTTAATCTAACATATCTTTTCTTTTTAGCCAATAGGTTACTAATAGTGTTAATAATACAGAAATTAGTATCATGGCTACAAATCCGGTAAGGACTGTTTTGCAAAGGTAAACCTACATTCATTCCCCAAAAGCTTGATATCATTGTTGGTACGGCTAATACAATGGTAATAGAGGTTAAGAATTTCATAACGCCATTTAGGTTGTTGGAAATGATAGAAGCATACGCATCCATGGTTCCATTTAAGATGTCTCGGTAAATTTGTGCCATTTCGATTGCTTGTCTGTTTTCTGTGATGGCATCTTCTAGAATTTCTTCGTCATCTTCGTATAGTTTTATGATTTTTCCTCGTAAGGTTTTTTCCATGACTAGTTCATTGGATTTTAAGGATGTTGTAAAATATACTAATCCCTTTTCTAAGCTTAGTAATTTTAAGAGTTCTTTGTTTTTCATAGAATTTTTTAATATATATTCTGCAATTTCGGTTTCTTTGTTAATTTGTTTTAGGTAGCTTAGGTAGTAAGAAGAGTTTAGGTATAAGATTTGAAAGATAAATCTTGTTTTTTTGTAAGTTTGTAAATTTTTGATTTTTTTCTTTTCAAAGTCTTCAATTATTCTGTTTTTCTTTAAAGATACGGTTACAAAGTAATCGTCTCTTACTACTATCATTCCTAATGGCATGGTGGTATATATTTCATTTTCTTCACTTTTTTCTATGATTGGCACATCTACGATAAAAAGGGTTGTGTTGTCATCTTCTTCTTGGTCAATTCTTGCTTTTTCTTCGTAGTCTAATGCATAACGAATAAAGTCTTCTTCTATTTTTATGCTTTCACATACTTTTTTTATTTCGCTTTCCGATGGATTGACTAAATTAATCCACGCTCCTTTTTTGAATTCTTTGATTTCTTCAATTTTGTTGGTCTCTATATTGGTGTTATATATTTTTAGCAAATCCATCACCCCTTTTTGACAATTGTTTGTTTATTCTCCCAATACTTTTATTTTAGCCTTTTTCTTTGGTTTTGTCAATTGTTTTTAAAATTTTACATAATTTTTGCTTGATTCTATTGACAATTGAATAAGTATTCAACTATAATATTATTACAGTTGAGTATATATTCAACTATTAATAATATTATAATAAAGAGGAGGGTTTTATATGTCAAAAAATGAATTTATTTGTGATTGTAACATAATCCATGAAGATATTGTAAATCATACATTAAAGTCTATGCCTGATGAAGATTTATTTAATAAATTGGCTGAATTTTTTAAAATTTTAGGTGATACAACTAGAACCAAAATACTATTTGCTTTAGATCAAAATGAGATGTGTGTGTGTGATATTGCAAATGTACTAGGTATGAGCAAATCTTCTATTTCACACCAATTAGGTACACTTCGTAGAAGTGGTATTGTTAAGTGTAGAAAAGTAGGAAAAGAAGTTTATTATATGTTAGATGACAACCATGTAAAAGAACTATTTGAAGTTGGTATTGAACATATTGAACATAAAAAATAGAAGTTGCCATTTAAACCCAGAATCAGTGGCAGAAGTCGCCATTTAAACCCGGAACCAGTGGCGACTATCAAAAATTAAAAAGGAGGATTTTTTAATGAAAAAAGATAGTATTAAAATTGTAATTTCATTTGTTTTGTTTTTAATTGCTTTATTGGTGCCTTTTCACAATAGTTGGATTTCTATTGTTTTATATGTTATAAGCTATTTGTTGGTCGGCTTGGAAATTGTGATTAAGGCTATTAAAAATATTTTTAAAGGTGATGTTTTTGACGAGCATTTTCTTATGGCGGTTGCTACTTTAGGTGCTTTTTGTATTAAAGAGTTTCCAGAGGCAGTAGCTGTTATGTTGTTTTATCAAGTGGGTGAAATGTTTCAAGATTATGCCGTTGATAAATCTAGAAAATCTATTTCTAGTTTGATGGATATTCGTCCTGATTATGCTAATGTAAAGCGTGATAATAAAATAATTAAGTTTTCCCCAGAAGATGTGGAAATTGGGGATATTATTGTTGTAAAGGCAGGAGAAAAAGTTCCTTTGGATGGAAAAATTGTAAAAGGTTCTTCCAGTCTGGATACTTCTAGCTTGACTGGTGAGTCGCTTCCAAGGGAAGTTGATGTTGGTGATACTATTTTAAGTGGTTGTATGAATCAAACTGGTTTATTGGAAGTAAAAGTAACAAAGAAATATGGAGAATCTACTGTTAGTAAGATTTTAGATTTGGCTCAAAATGCTAGTAGTAAAAAGTCAAAAGCAGAAAATTTTATTACTAAATTTGCTAAAGTTTATACACCAACTGTTGTGATAATTGCTGTTTTATTAGCTGTTATCCCTCCTATTTTTTTAGGTTTTTCTACGTTTACGATTTGGCTTTATCGCGCTTTGTCCTTTTTAGTAGTTTCTTGCCCATGTGCTTTAGTTCTTTCTATTCCGCTAAGCTTTTTTGGTGGAATTGGTGGTGCTTCTAAAATAGGGATTTTGGTAAAGGGTAGTACTTATTTAGAGGCTTTGTCTCGCCTTGAAACGGTTGTTTTTGATAAAACTGGTACTTTGACAGAAGGTGTTTTTGCGGTTCAAAAAATAGAAGCTGTTACCGTTTCACAAGAGGAGTTATTAACATTAGCTTGTTATGCGGAAAGTTATTCTAATCATCCTATTTCTCTTTCTTTGCAAAAGGCTTATGATAAAAGTTTAGATAGTACTTTGGTTACAAAAACAGAGGAATTTCCTGGCTTGGGTGTTTTGGCAGAGGTATCTGGTTCTAAGGTGTTGGTTGGAAATGATAAATTAATGGAAAAAAACCATATTTCTTATACTAGATGTGAAGAAATAGGAACGGTTTTATATGTTGCTGTTGATGGTGTTTTTGCTGGTTTTATTGTAATTGCTGATAAAATAAAAAAGGATGCTAAACAAGCAATTGATGGTTTGAAGAAACATCATATTTCAAAGACAGTTATGCTGACTGGCGATAAGAAGCAAGTTGGTGACAAGGTTGCAAGTGACCTAGGAATTGATATGGTTTATTCTCAGCTTTTGCCTACTGATAAAGCTACGATTTTTGAAGAAATTTTGGAAAATAAGTCTCCAAAGTCTACTGTATGCTTTGTTGGTGATGGTATGAATGATAGTCCTGTTTTGGCTTTGGCTGATGTTGGTATTGCTATGGGGGCTTTAGGTTCTGATAGTGCTATTGAGGCTGCTGATGTGGTGATTATGACAGATGAGCCTTCTAAGATTGTGAATGCTATTTCTCT
>CAMSQT010000061.1 GCA_947062645.1 uncultured Clostridium sp.
AGATGAGGCATTGTGACTGGAGTTCAGACGTGTGCTCTTCCGATCTCCTCTAAAGGACTTTTTCCTTCTTTTTCTTTGATAATGTCAAAGGCATCATATACGATTTTTTGAGCAACTGATTTTTTACCATCTAACATGATGTTGTTTACTAATTTTGTAACAACTTTGCTATTGTAAATTGGATCTGGTAATACTTCTCTTTTTGCTACATATCCTTTTCTTGGCACTATTCTTCCCTCCTTAATTTTAATTTGATGTTTTATTTTGAAAACATCTAGGTACTCTCAAGAAAGCTTTTCTTTCTTGCGCATAGTACTTTTATTTATCTATTTAAAATTTAAGTACCTTAAACTTTTGGATAAAATAACAAGCACTATTGATTTAATCGATTTTACTTTTTAGGGCGTTTCGCTCCGTATTTAGAACGCGCTTGCATTCTATCTTTAACACCTGCTGTATCTAAGGTTCCTCTTATGATATGGTATCTAACACCTGGAAGGTCTTTTACCCTACCACCTCTGATTAATACAACACTGTGTTCTTGTAAGTTATGTCCTATACCTGGGATATAAGATGTAACTTCATAACCATTAGAAAGTCTAACTCTGGCAACTTTTCTTAATGCTGAGTTTGGCTTTTTAGGGGTAACGGTTTTTACAACGGTACATACACCTCTTTTTTGTGGCGCTCTGTTGTTAGTTAATTTTTTGTTTTTAGAGTTCCATCCATGTTGAAGTGCTGGTGCTGTTGATTTTGTTACTCCTGTTTTTCTTCCTTTTCTTACTAATTGATTAATTGTTGGCACTTAAATTTCACCTCCTGTTTTTTGTTTTTTTCGACCTTTGTTGTAATATGTTTGTCATATTACTTGTTTTTAAAAGGGTCTTTGTTGTTACGGATTTGCATAGTTCGAGCAATTTATCGTAACAATCTATATTTTACCATGGTTTGCCAAATTAGTCAATAAAAAACTTGGAAATTTTTTGATTTCCAAGTTTTTGTGGTTATATTTGAGGTTATCTTTCAGAATCTTTTGCTTTTTTAGCTTCTTCTTGTTCTAATTGTTGATAGAATTTTTCTCTTCTCGTATTTAGAGCTGTTTCAACTTCTGCTGAAATTCTATCTTTTTCTTCTACTTTATATTGATCTTTAAATCCTTTTCCTATACTTTTTACTGATTTTTCTACTTCCTTTAAGACTACCGTATCGACTGCTGTTATTTCATTTGACTTATTGTTTTTATCATTTTTTGTGTTGCTATTTTGTCCTCTTTTACTCCACATATTTCTAAGAGATTTAATTGGATGTCTCCAATCAAATTTATCTTTATAAGCAATCATTTCTTTTGTTTCTGGTACTATTGTACTTCCCCTATTAGTCTCATAAGAAACGGTATTATTGTCTTGTAATTCTTGATTTCTTTGCTCATAAACTCTTTTTTTATTTTCTAACTCTTGAATTTCTTTATGCTTATCATCTTTTTCTATGTTTTTTCTAAGCATCATTTTATCTACTGTCAATTTATTTGTTAAATTGTGTAGTTTTTTGGTATCTGCTATATAATCTTTTAAATAATCTTCTACCTTTTTCTTTTCTGTCCCTAAATCAACTTCTACTCCTTTAATGCCTTGTATTTGAGTTATAAGTTCTGCTTCTATTGTTTTTGTTTTTGCCTTTAATTGTGCTTGTATTCTTTTGATATAGCCTTCGATTTTTTCACCTTTATTTATATCATAGGAAGTATCTTTTTCGTCAGTTTTTGCTTTTGCTGAAGTTTCTTGAATTTCTTTTTCTATGAATTCTATGTCTTTTTTTAATTCTTCTTTTTCTTCTTTTGAAATATCTGGTGAAGCTAATTTCTTTTTACATTCTTCCCTTTCCTTCAATAAATCTTCTACTTTTTCTACAATAGCATCTACTTCTTTCAAATTTTCTCTTGAAACTCTTGTTTCTGCCATTATTTTATTAAATGTATTTAATCTTTCTGCTTCACTTTCTTTTTGTTCTTTTACATTATAGTCAATTTGTTCAATTTGCTCATCATTATATCTTTTTTCAATATCTCCAGATTTTTCAGCTTTTGCTATTTCTTCTAATTTAGAAAAAATTGTTCCTATTCTTCCATTTTTAGATTGTGCTTCTAATAGTTTTTTAGCATTCTCTAATGAAGTTTCTGAGAATTTTTCAAAATCCTTCATACCTTCTGACTCTAACTGCTCGTCAATTGCTTTTATTGCTTTATCGTATACGTTTACAGAAGACTTTAATAATTCAACATTTCCATTAAATGTCATTCCTTCTAGTCTATGAATAATATCATTTATTGCTTGTACTTTGGAAGGATCTAATGCTGACTTTGATATTTCAGCTTCGTTTAATATTGCTTCAACTAATGTATCTGCTCTTTTGTTCAAATCTTCTAAAATTTGTTTTTGAATTTCTAATCTTGATTTTGCCATATTTCTTTCCTACCTTTCTTCTTTCTATTTTTTAGCTTTTTCCCATTCTCCAATAACAGCTAATTTTTTCTCGATTTCTAAATTAAGTTTTATGTACTCTAAAAGTTCTTTTTTAGACGCATTATCAATATCTTCCTTTTCAAGATTTGAATTAACCTCATCTAATAATTTTTTTATTTCTTCTTTTTCTTTTTGAATATCCATAATACTCTCCTTTCTTTCGTTCTATTTAACTCATCTATATATAATGGTACCACATTTTACCTGTTATTGCAATAACTTTACATAAATTTAATAAATTTGTTATACTTTGGTAACAATTGAAAAACTTTCCATAGAATATAAAAAACAAGCAAACCTGCTAAATTTGCTCATTTTACCTCTAAATTTTCTAAACTTCTTTCTGTCAACCTTAGGTATCTTTCTTTTTTATCCCTAATCTTTTTTCCTTCTAATTCTGGTAATATACCAAAATTCGCGTTCATGGGTTGAAACTTTTGATTTGGAGTCGAAATATAATTGGCTAAAGCCCCAATCATAGTATATTTTGAAAAACAATGTTTTTTGCCCCCACACCTAAAGGTATTACTTATCTGTAGTTCGCTTTCGCTCTCACAGCTAAGGGCATCCCCAAAAACACTTGCAGCGTTTAAGCCTGCTACTAGTCCAGAAGATATCGATTCTACATAGCCTTCTACTCCTGTAATCTGCCCGGCAAAGTATAAATTTGGTATAGTTTTTAGCCTATAGGTTTCGTTTAATAATTGGCTTGAATTGATGTAGGTGTTTCGGTGCATAACACCATATTTTATAAATTCTGCTTTCGCTAAACCTGGTATTTTACTAAATACTCTTTTTTGTTCTCCAAATTTTAGGTTGGTTTGGAATCCTACTAGGTTGTAAAGGCTTGCTTGCTTGTCGTCTTGTCTTAGCTGTACAACGGCATATGGTCTTCTTGCGGTTCTAGGGTCGTCAAATCCTACTGGTTTTAGGGGGCCAAATCGTAAGGTGTCGATTCCTCTTTTTGCCATTACTTCGATTGGCATGCATCCTTCAAAGATTTCTCTTTTTTCAAATTCGTGTAAGGTTACTACTTCGGCTTCTACTAATTCTTTCCAAAAGTCTTCGTATTCTTCTTGGTTCATAGGTAAGTTGATATAGCTTTGCTCTTCTTTTTCTTGTTTTTCTAGTCTTTCTTTCCACTCTTCTTTACTTTCTTCTTTTTTCTTTTCTTGGCTGTATCGGTCGCCATAAAAGGCAATGGAAAAATCGATGCTATCTTTACTAATAATTGGTGCTGCTGCATCGTAAAAATATAATTTGTCCTGCCCTGTTAATTCTTGTATTTGGTCTGCTAAGGCATTTGATGTTAATGGCCCTGTTGCAATTATTACAATTCCTTTTTCTAACATTTCTTTTAGGTTGGTTACTTCTTGATGAATTATTTCTATGTAAGGATTATTTTTTATTTCTTCTGTTACTTTTTTAGCAAAAACGTCTCTGTCAACTGCTAAGGCTTGTCCTGCCGGTACTTTTGTTTCGTCTGCTATTTTAATTAATAAAGAGTCTAGCCTTCTTAGTTCTTCTTTTAATAAACCACAGGCATTGGTTAGCAAGTTTGATTTAAAGGAATTACTACATACGATTTCTGCTAAATTTTCGTTACTGTGGGCTGGCGAGTATTTTTGTGGTTTCATTTCATATAGTTTTACTTTTATTTTTCGTTTGGCAATTTGGTAAGCTGCTTCGCATCCAGCTAAACCTCCTCCTATTATGGTTATATAGTCTTTCATGATAGTTCCTCTTTCTTGTTTTTCATCTCTTTATTGGTTAACTATTTTTATAGGGCGAATGCTTGTCATTCGCCCCTTTTTTTGCCAGTCTTATTTCTTCTGTTCGCAAGTTTGATTTCCTACGGTACAAGAAGTTTTACAAGCTGACTGGCATGATGTCTGGCATTCGCCACAGCCACCCTTTTTTACTGTATTGTTCAGCGTCTGGGTGTTTAAAGTTTTTACATGTTTCATTGGGTCTACCCTCCTTTGCTGTGCTAGACATCTATAGTCTATTAGTGTATACCAATTATAGCACATCTTTAGTAAATTTGCAAAGCCATTCCTAATATGTAGGGTATAGCTAGTAGGAAGCTTTATAATTCTTCTGCATATTCTACTATACCAATTATTTCTTCATCTGTATTATTCAATTTAATTGCCATAAAGTTTTCATTTGGTACTTCAAATGGTGCTTTTATTCCATAATTTATTGCTGGAGAATATCCACTTTTAGAATAATAAGTTCCACTGCCTAAAACAACAGAATAATGATAGCCTAATTCTTTTGCTTTTTTGTGTCCTTTTTCTATTAACTTTTTACCTATTCCTTGTTTTTGATATTCTGGTAATATTCCAAGTGGTGCTAATGCTAATTCTTCATATTCTCCTATTTTAATTTTTGTAAATAATATATAGCCAACTATTTTACTGTCTTGAATTGCAACTAATGATAATTGTGGTATAAAATTATTGCTATTTCTTAATGCTACTACTAAATCTTGTTCGTTTCCATCACTATACTCTGCTGTTTCAAATGCTGATTTTACTACATTATATACTTCTTCATAGTCTTTTTTAGTTTCTTGTTTTATTTCTAACATTCTTTTCTCCCTAAATTTATAAGTTATCTATTACTTAAAACCAATTTATATTTTCATTTCTAAACTTTGGTACATTATTATCTTTATATGGATTATAATTATTTATATTACAATCAAATTCTTTTAGAAACTCTATTTTATTATTATTAGACCATTCAATAAGTGATATTCCATTTTAATACTTTTCCTCTAGTATTCCACTCATTGAACCAATGTTTTACTGTATCTCGATTTTCATATTTTGGACTCCAACTCTCAACATAAATTACATTTTCTTCAAATATATCATCTATACCTAAATCTTTTTGTTGTAACCACATATCAAACCATAATCTAATTATTTTTTCTCTTTCTTTCATTCTCCACCTCTAAAAATTATAATTTGTTATTATCTCTTGTCTTTCCATTCGTGATAAAGTATATCTTTTAAAACCAACATACTATCTAATGGGGTATATCCATATTCAATGCTCAAGCTATTAAGCATATTTCTAATTTCAAGAGCATACTTTGGTATATTAACTTTATTTTGATATTTTCTATCAATTATATTTTACAATTATGCTATTTTTATTAACAATTTATACTATCACTAACCTGTAATTTATCAATTACATTAGATTTAAGATAAGAAATTCATTTATTTGACCACCTTTTTATATATTTTATTACAAGATTTACAAGTGATTTTCATTTCGTAACTAGCCACTTTTTTATCTAGTATTGTAATTAAAGGTTCATTATCTTTTGGACAGCAAAGTCTATTTTTTATGATGATTAATTCTTCATTACACTCTTGACCTATCTTGCTGTCTTCAAAGTCTAATATTGCACTTCCTTGACTTCCACAATTACATTTATATTTTAATTCTAGTCTATCGTAAGTCGCATAACATAAATAACCTATATTTTCGTTGCACTTATCACAGTACATCCATCCACCATAATTAGTTGCTAATCTTGTATTTACTAATTCTTTATTTTTTACTATTCTTGCCATAACTTTATTTCCTTTCTATCATTTTTCTTATTATAAATTATGTGTTATTCAATTTCTCTGTTTCTGTTACTAATTCATCAAAATCTGAAGTGTAATTTTTATCTTGTATTACTCTATACTTTTTATATTCATTTAAAGCTAACTTATCTGCTATTTCTCTTTTTATTTTGCCATTATCTTTTAAAATATTATATTCATTGATTTTCAAAAATACTTCTAATTTTTCTTTCCATTCTTTCATTGAAATGATTTTACCTAGTTTTACTTGTCTTTCTCCATAATCTAAATACATTGAGACTAAGTTATTTAATTCTGTGATTTCTTCTTGTGAAAGATAATTTTTAGCAATAGTTACATCTGTTTCAAGTATTTTACCATCTGGTGCATTTTTCCAAGTTGTTAACCCCATATTTTCCTTTTTACTATCAACTCTATTGTAAATTATTTCAGGAGCTGTCATTCCAGTAATTGCAAAGTGTAACTTGTTCTGAACGTTCTTATAAAATTCTTGCGTTGTTTCACTATTTTTGTCATAATCAAAACTACATTCTTTATAAATATCAGTTATTTTTTGATAAAATCTTCTTTCACTTGCTCTAATTTCTTTTATCT
>CAMSQT010000062.1 GCA_947062645.1 uncultured Clostridium sp.
GGTTACCTGTTGCATCTTCAATTACAACTCCTTCTGCTACTGTTTCTGCTGAATCTTCTGCTATTTTAAATCCTTCTGGCACTATTACTTTATTACCAAATTCGTCTTCTATCTTTGTTTTATCTTTAAATGGCTTATTTTGTGTTATAGCATCTTTTACTGTTTCTGCAGTATTATATTTTGAACCTGTTGATATTGATTCTGTTATTTCACCAGTTCTTCCATTTACCATATACACATTCCCTGATTTAGTAAAAGTTACCTTTATTTTATCCTCTTCTGCTGTTACTGTTGCTTCTGCATTTTGATTATTTAATTCTACTTGCAATTCCTCTGCTATAACAACTGCTTCCTTTCCATTATGCAACTTATCTGCTATAACGGTGCTGTAGGCTAATTTAATTAATTCTTTTTCTTCTTCTTCAATCGTTAAATCTTTTGCTGTATTTACTTTTGATAAGATTCCATTCTCTCCTGTTAGAGTTGCAATACTTACTGCTGCTAAGATTAACAAAACTATTATAGTTATTACTAACGCAATTAGAGTAATACCTTTACTATTTTTTATATTTTTCATTTACAATCCCAACTTTCTTTTGTTTCTTATTATTTACCTTTTATTATGGCAATATACCCACTTTTTCATTTGTATTTTATCAATAAAACAGAATTAAGTCAACTTATTGTACGATATCATTTCATTTTATAAAAATAAATCTTAATGCCAAAAAAATTAAGATAGAAAACTTTTTAATAAAGTTTCCTATCTCAAATTTTCATACTTTCGTATTTTTACAATTATTTTAATTCTATAACTGCTCCAACTTCGCTGAATTTTGCTTTTAATTCTTCTGCTTCTTCTTTAGAAGCTCCTTCTTTAACTGTTTTTGGCGCTCCATCAACTAAGTCTTTTGCTTCTTTTAGACCTAATCCTGTAGCATCTCTAACTACTTTAATAACTTTAATTTTTTGATCTCCTGCATCTGCTAATACAACATCAAATGAAGATTTTTCTTCAGCAGCTCCTCCTGCTACTGCTCCTCCAGCTGCTGGTGCAGCAGCTGCTACTGCAGATACTCCATATTTTTCTTCGATAGCTTTCACTAAGTCTGCTAATTCAACAACGGTTAAAGCGTCGATTTCTTCGATTAATTTTTCTATTTTTTCCATTCTAAAATCCTCCTTTTTCTAGTGATTTAAGTTCACCACTCTATTTTATTTTTAATTTGTTGATTTTTTATTTACAAGCATTTTTCTTATGCTTCTTCTGTTGCTTCCGCTTCAGTTTTAGCTTCTGCTACAGTTTCTTCAGCTTCTGCTGTTTTTTCTTCTACTGCTTCTTCTGCAGGTTCAGCTACTTTTTCTTCTACTACTTCAGCCTCTGCTTCAGCTGGCTTTTCGGTAGTTTCTACTGCAACAGCTTCTGGTTTTTCTCCAGCTTCTTCTTTTTGAAGTCTTACTTGTTCTAATGCAACTGCAATTTTTGAAATATTTCCAAGTAAAGCACCTGCAAGCATTGATAGTAAGGTTTCTCTTGATGGTAATTTAGCTAATGCTATAATTTCATCAGCTGACATTACTTTTCCATCCACTACTCCACCTTTGATTGTGTAATATTCGTTATCTTTACTAAATTTGTAGATAACTTTTGATGGCTCTAAGTAATCTTCATTACTTATGATAACTGCTGTTGGTCCTTCAAGTTTTTCTTCTAAACCTTCTATTCCACACTCTTGTAATGCTCTTCTTGTAATGTTATTTTTGATAATTGCATAGTTAGCTCCTGTTCCACGAAGATCTCTTCTTAAGGTTGTGTCGTCTGTTACATTTATTCCTCTGTAATCTGTTAAAAGTATTAATTTAGCTTCCTTCATTTTAGTTGCTAATTTAGTTACTTCTTCTTTCTTTTGGTTTAATATTTTTTCACTTGCCATTTTTTATGATTCACCTCCTAAAAATTTTTATATTTATTTTAAAAATAAATAACACTTCTTTTCATCCTTTTCCAAGGCATGAAAGAAGTGTTTGTTTTTTACACTTTTTTTCTTACCTCGGTAGGACTTAAATCTTTTGCCTACTGTCTTTGGCTACTATTTTTGGTTTATATATAGTCCAGGTCCCATTGTTGTAGTAATTGCTACACTTCTAATGTATTGACCTTTTGCTGCTGCTGGTTTTGCTTTTATAATAGCATTAATAATGGTTTCATAGTTTTCTAATAATTTGTCTGTTCCAAAAGAAACTTTTCCAAATCCTAAGTGAATAATGTTTGTTTTGTCTAAACGATATTCTACTTTACCAGATTTGATTTCATTGATTGCTTTTGTTACATCCATTGTTACAGTTCCTGATTTAGGGTTTGGCATTAAACCTTTTGGTCCTAATACTTTACCTAATCTACCTACAACACCCATCATATCTGGAGTTGCAACTACAACATCATATTCAAACCAGTTGTCATTTTGGATTTTTGGGATTAATTCTTCTGCTCCAACAAAGTCAGCTCCTGCTTTTTCAGCTTCTTCTGCTTTTGGCCCTTTGGCAAATACTAATACTCTTTGTGTTTTACCTGTACCATTTGGAAGTACTACGGTACCTCTTACTTGTTGGTCAGCATGTTTAGAGTCTACCCCTAATTTAACATGTAATTCAACGGTTTCATCAAATTTTGTTTTTGGCATTTTTTCAATGATTTCTAATGCTTCTTTTACTTCATATTCTTTTGTTTTGTCAACTAATTTTGCACTTTCTGCATATCTTTTAGATACTTTCATTTTTTCTTTACCTCCTTTGGTTCAAACGAGCTTTTTTATTATTTTACTCTCCCAATTTTATTCATAACATTTTTATTTGATTTACTCAGTAACAACTACACCCATAGACCTAGCAGTACCTTCAACCATACTCATAGCTGTTTCAATACTTGCAGCATTTAAGTCTGGCATTTTTTGTTCTGCAATTTCTTTTACTTGTGCTTTTGTTATCTTAGCAACTTTATCCATATTTGGTTTTCCTGAACCTTTTTGAATTTTAATTGCTTTTTTAATTAATACAGCAACTGGTGGAACTTTTGTAATAAAGTCAAATGATTTGTCTTTATAAACAGTGATTACTACTGGTATAATCATTCCTGGTTGATTTGCTGTTCTATCATTAAATTCTTTTACAAATTGCATGATATTAACACCACTTGAACCTAAAGCTGGACCTACTGGTGGAGCTGGTGATGCTTTTCCTGCTTCAATTTGTAATTTAATTAAGTTTGATATTTCTTTTTCTGCCATTTTAATTGGCACCTCCTATTTTATTTTTTGAACTTGTGAAAATTCTAATTCTACTGGTGTTTCTCTTCCAAACATAGATAGAAGAACTTTAACTTTATGTTTTTCGGTGTTTATCTCTTGAACTGTTCCCACTGAACCTTCAAATGGACCATTCATAACTTGTATTTGTTCATTTACTTCATAATCTACGTTAACAGGAACATCTTCAAATCCCATATTTCTTATTTCGTCTTCTGTTAGTGGAATAGGATCAGTTCCTGAACCTACAAATCCGGTAACTCCTCTTGTATTTCTTACAATATACCAAGATTCTTCTGTTACTATCATTTTAATTAGTACATAGCCTGGAAAAACTTTTCTTAAATTTGTTTTTCTTTTTCCATCTTTTATTTCTATTTGTTCCTCCATTGGAACAATGATGTCAAAAAAGAAATCTTCTAATTCTCTGTTTTTTACTGTTTTTTCCAAGTCTGCTTTTACTTTATTTTCATAACCAGAATAAGTATGGACTACATACCATCTAGCTACATTGTCATAATCTTTTCCGAGACATTTATTTGATAGCCTCCTTTATTTTTCATTATTCTGCATTATTTTCTGCTGGTGCTTCTTCTACATTTTCTTGTGTTGTAGTTTCGTTTTCTTCAGCATTTTCTTCGCTAGTATTTTCCTCTTCGCTCACTCCAGTGTCTTCACTTGTATTGTTTTCTACTTGTGAATTTTCTGTTTGAATGACTTCTTTGATTTTATCAACACCATGTTTGTTTAAAGTTTCAAATACTACGTCTAATACAAAAACAATAACTGCTGTAATAATTACTATAGTTATTACTGCTGTTGTATTGTTGAATAATTGTTTTGCGGTTGGCCAATTTACTTTTTTAAGTTCGGCCTTAAAGTCTTTGAAAAAACTTTTTTTGTTTTTATTATTTTCTTTTTTTGTCTTTACTTCTTTATTAGCCATTTTATTTCCTCCTTAAAATAGCTTATTACTATTTAGTTTCTTTGTGTGTTGTACGTTTTTTGCAAAATTTACAGTATTTAACGATTTCTAATCTATCGGTATTGTTTCTCTTATTTTTTGAAGTCGTATAATTTCTCCTTTTACATTCTGTACATTCTAATGTTATATTTTCTCTTGGTCCTTTTGCTGCCATATGAATAACACCTCCGTATTTTTTAACATTACTTTTTTTGAAACGATGTGAGCGTATATCCGTAATAATTATACGCTTGAATATTGTACCACTTTTTTCCACTTGTGTCAATGGATTTTACTATTTTTTTCTCTTTTTTTGCACAGAAAATCCGGAATTTCCCAATTTTCTTTCCTAAACTGTAATAATGACCGTTTGAATAAGCTATTAAATCGCATTTTGCTATGTCAAATGCTCCTTTTTCGTTTATGAATTTTTCGTCTGCGTTGATAGCCAATACTTCTGCTATAAAGGTATGATGAGAGCCAAATTCTTTTACTTCTTTTACCTTGCATTCTACTGATACTGGACTTTCTTTTATCATAGGACATTTGACAAAATTTGCTTTTTCTTTGTGTAGTTTCATTTCTTTAAACTTGTCTACTTTCTCTCCTGTTTTTACGCCACACCAATCAGTTGCTCTTGCTAAGTTTTTGGTCGTTAAGTTGATAACAAATTCTTTTTGCTCTTTTATTAGGTGATAAGAATATCTAGTTGGTCTTACAGAAATATAGACAGTTGCTGGATTGGTATTTAAAATACCTGTCCATGCAACTGTTATGATGTTTGATTTTTCCATTGTTCCACAGCTTACCATGACGGCTGGTAACGGATATAAAAAGGTTCCGGGTTTCCATGTTACTTTTGCCATTTTCTTTATCTTTCTCCTCTTTCTTCTTCTTTTTCTTTTTGCTTTTGTATCATGATTGCTGTTAACATTTTTTGTTCTTTGATGCTTAATGTATCGTCTCCTAAAGTTGTACGATATTGTGCTTTTTCATCTTTTTTGATTCCTCCTATATAACCTTCGTTATATTTTGATGCTTCAATCATTTCTTCTGAAAATAATTGATTTACAACACAATCATAATAATCTTTATCAAATCCCTTTAAATCTTGCCCAAAGTGTAACTCTATTACTGATATATCTGTATATACGATATCTGTTCTTTCTTCTCCATCTATTAATCTTTTTACTTCATATTCCTGTACTCTTCGTACCGTTGAAGAAGCCGAGTCTAAAAATCCAATAACTGCTGTTTTTCTAATTCTAAGATTTCTATTTTCATTATCATTAAAAGGAATGACTCTTGATAACTCTGGTTTTCTTATAACTTTCTTGTTTTGTATACTTTCTTCTTTTTCTTGACTCGTTCTAATTAGGCTTGGATCATATTCTTTGGTATGACAATATTTATCCTTTATTCTTTGCCTTCTTTCTTTTACCATCTGTTCTTTGTACTCTCTTCTTTTAGCTAGCGTTGCTACTTCTTCATATGATTTTTTTATGGTATTAATTTTTAATGCAATTTCAGCTTTTTCTATAACTCTCTTTTCCTTTTCAAATTCCTTTTGTGCAATATTTACCAATGTTTCTTTTGCATGTTCTACTTTTTCGTCTGCTTCTTGCTCTGTAATTCTTTCTAATGTTTCTGGATGAAAGTTTAAATTCCCATAAGCTGTTCTTTGACCTTTTTCTTGTTGATATTTTTCTCTAAATTCATTATATTTGTTTCTTTGTAATGTTTTTTCTTCTTCTGTTTCTTCTATTTTTTCTTTTAGTTTTTCTTGTTTTGATTTTAATTTTCGAAATCCACTACCAGTATTTCCAATGGTAGCAATCCATTCTTCTGCTTTTATTTTTTCTACTATAGTTTCATTGTATTTTTCTCTTAACTCTTCAGTTTTTATTTGTCCATAGGCTTCTTCACACTCTTTGATTCTATTATTTATTTCTTCGAATGGCTCTTGTTTTTTTATCATATAGTCTAGTTCAGCTTTTAATATCATTTTTCTTCTTTTATAGCATTGCTCGATATAACCATTTCTTTCTGCTTCACTTTTACAGACTTCGATAGAATAAACACTTTTTATACTAGTTCCAAGTATTTCGTAACAATCTTTCATCCCTTATCTTCCTTTTTATTTAGATTACTCTTATTTTACCATAACTTCTTAAAAAAAGTAAAGTAATTAAAAAAAATAGCTTAAAAATTAATTGATTTTCCTTAATTCTTAAGCTATTCTTTTCTCTAAAATAAAAAAAACTAGCAACAACCTATCTTTCCAGCAGGGTAACCCGCAAGTATTTTCGGCACATTTAGGCTTGACTTCTGTGTTCGGGATGGGAACAGGTATTACCCTAAATGTCATCGTCACTAGAAAATTATATGGTACTTTTATAAGCACACTCAAAAATACATAGATGAAATTTTTAGGTCGTTTTAGAATTTATCTT
>CAMSQT010000063.1 GCA_947062645.1 uncultured Clostridium sp.
CATATTATGTATTTTATTTTGGTTTCGTTTTCAACTTATTTAAAATATCACTAATACCTAATTTGTCTGCGACTTCCTGAACCCGCTGGTCAATTATTTTAGCTTTAATATTTTGAATTTGTAAAGCTAAAGCAATATTTTCATAAGCTGTTAAAGTATCTAACAAATTAAAATCTTGAAAAATAAAACCTAATTCCTCTCTTCTAAACTTGTTTAGTCTATTTCCTTTTAATCTCGTAATATCCTGTCCATTAATTATAATATGTCCTGCTGTCACTTTATCAATCGTCGAAATACAATTTAACAATGTAGTCTTTCCACTACCGTGATGCTCCCATAATCCCCACAAATTCTTTTTTATCTACTTCAAAACTAATATTATCAATCGCTTTACTTAAGTTTGTTTTCGTTCCATAGTATTTTTCAATATTTTTAACCTCTAAAATTCTTTCCATTTAAAATTTTCCTCCTTTTGGCTAAACTGGGACAGGCACACTTTAGCCATTCATGGTCAAAGTGGGACAGGCACTCTTTAGCCATTTCTTTTTCTTGTTTTTATTATAAAGCATTTTTCTAAAGAGTAACATCGATTTTTCTTACATTTTTCTTACAATTTTGTAAGGTTTTTGGAGATACAAAAAAACCCTCTTCTATAGCAAGTTTACACTTAACTATAAAAAAGGATTTTTCGATGTGCAATATTAAATTTTAAATATTCCAGAAATTTAAGAACGTTTTTTCCAGACAACAGAAAGCTTTTGAAAGTTCTCCAATTAATTCTGGAATAATGACCTTTCTTTCTTTCAATTGTTCTGTTAAAAATTCTTTAAAACTAACAATTTCACAGAAGACTTCTTTGCTCTTTTCATCTTTAAAACTTGTTTCTAAATCTACTATAGTTTGCTTTTTTCCCTTAGTTTTAGGAATATAAAAATTCAAATGAAAACTATCCTGCTCAGTAAAATCAATTTTAAATGTTGCTATTATTTGCATCATTTCTACGGTTTTCTGGTTTTCCTTATCTTCATTTTCATTTCGTTGGTATAAAGCACTTAGCCTACTTAATGCTAGCCTTACTTCAATTTCTTTGCAAACTTCTTTGACCTTAGAAACAGAGTCCATTAATTCCCCTCGTGTTTTCCGGTAGTATTTGCTTTCTTCTGGTTCATTCACTTCCTTTGGTTCATAATCATATTTGCTGTTGCACATATGAAATTCCTCCTTAATTAAAAATGTTATTTAATCTACCTTTGGCTATTACCAAAAATCTTTCCTATCATACTATATTCCATCTAAAAAATCAAATATTTTTCTTCTAAATTACTAATTTACTATTTTAAAATCCTATATAACTCCCTTTAGGAAATACCAATCTCACTTCTGTACCTTCGTCTTGCACCGAATTTAGTTCAATTGCTATACCTAGCTTATAGCACAGCTTCTTGCACAAATATAGACCAATCCCTGTGGACTTTTTATTTGCCATTCTTCCATTTGTTCCAGTAAAACTTTTCTCGAAAACTCTCGTAATTTCGCCTTTTTTAATACCAATCCCATTATCCTTAACATATAGGATAACATTTTCCTTACCTTGTTTAGCAAATATTTCAATTTCCATGTTTCCTTGCTGTTTTCTATATTTTATACTATTTTGAATTAACTGATTTAAAATAAAACCAAGCCACTTGCTATCTGTATAAACACTTAAATCCAAATCATGTAAATTCATACTTATTCTTTCTTGAATTAAACTATTCTTATTTTTCTTGATGCATTCATTTACGATATCCTTTAATAGACTTTTTTTAATATAGTAATCTTTTTGGACAGTATTACTTCTGGCATAAAACAATGCTTGCTCAATATAATCTTCTACCTTGTCTAACTCTTCATCAATGCTTTTTGTGGCTGTTGTTTTATTGTTTTCAATGATTAGCTTGCTAGTTGCTATTGGTAATTTAATTTCATGAATCCAAAGTTCAATATATTCTTTGTAGTCTTGTGTTATATATTTATATTGATTAACATTTTCTAAAATCGATTTATTGGTTTGTTCTAAAACCTCTTTTAATATTTTGCCTTCTGCAAAACTAGGAGTCTTCACAAGTTCTGTTATTAAATATTTTTCGTCTAAATCATTTAAATGATTTACGATTCCCTTATAAAAATTGTTTTTTCTAATAAATTCAATAGCAATGCTTAGACCATATAATCCTAATATTATAACAGGAATATAAATCTTAAATAAGTTTCCAAAAGGATAGATTACTAAAAATATTTCAATGGTAAGAATTCCAAATAGTAATAAACTTATGGTTAGCAACTTGTCTTTTAAAAAATCTCTTAATAACATTTATTTTCTCCTTAACATATACCCTTGGCCTCTTTTGGTTTCTAGTAATTCTTTTAAATTTAATTCGTCTAGCTTATTTCTTAATCTTGTTATGTTTACAGTTAAGGTGTTATCGTCAATAAAGCTTTCACTATCCCATAAACATTCCATAATATCTTCTCTTGATACAATCTTTTCACGGTTTTGTACTAAATATTTTAAAATTCTAAATTCGTTTTTGGTTAGTTCTATTTCCCTTTCATCCTTTTGAATCGTATTTTTGTTACTGTTTAAAATAAAGTCCTTGCAATCTATTTTATCTAAGTTGCGCCCTTCCATGTTTGTTCTTCGTAATAAACCGGCAATTTTAGCAAGTAAAATTTGAAGATTGAAAGGTTTGGTAATATAATGGTCTGCTCCATAGTTTAAGCATAATAACTCGTCCAATTCGCTGTTTCGACTTGTTACTATGATAATTGGCATATTGGATTGCTTCCTTATTTCCTTGCAGATGTATTCACCATCTGCATTTGGTAAATTGATGTCTAGCAATAATAGGTCTGGCTTTTTTTCTAAAATATCTTGAAGAGTGTTGTCAAATTTTGTTAGGTTATCTACTTGATAGCCATTGTTATTTAAAAAGATTTCTAGTTCGTTTCTTAGTTTTTCATCATCTTCTATGATTAATATTTTTTGCATGTATATTCTTCCTTTTTTATTTATATTCTTTTAAATATCCTTTATAGATTTCCTTTAGGTCTTTCATTTGTTTAAAATCCTCTGGCTTAACCACTTCTGGCAAATTATTTTGAATTCCAGCTTCGTCCAATACATATTTAACAAATTCAGCACAATAAAAAGCTTTTTTCCACTTGATTTTTTTACGAAATCCTGCTGCAAATAACCCTAATATATTAAAAGTATAATTCTCTTTTTCTATTTGTTGGATAGTGTTTTTTATGACATCATATTGTTCTTTGGTTATGGATAATTCATATACCTTCGTTTTCGTTAAATAAAATCTTTTAAAAGTTCCATCATCAATATACTCATGTACAAATCCTGCCCAAATGGGATTGTATGGATGTAGCCTTCCGAAGCTATACATTTGCTTTAATTCTCGGTCTAAAGCAATTGAAACATGAGAAAACTCATCTTTTGTATAGTTCTTTATTAATTTCGATAAGTTAGTTCCAGTATGGGTTAATATGATATATATTTTTTCCATTTCTTAAGTACTCTCCTTTGTATTTTACACTTCTAATTCTAATGCTTTTTTGGGACAGAAGTTAGCACATTTCCCACATCTAATACATTTATCATAATCAATTTTTGGTAATCCAAATCCTTCTTGTGATAAGGCTCCTACTGGGCATATTTTTACAGCTGGACATTTGTGGTCTTGTGGACATCTGCTTTCTATGATTCTTAATTTTTTTTCCATTTTTACTCCTCCTTTTATTTGCTATATTTAATTTTAATATTTTTCTTGATTAAATATTACTTATATTTCTTGTATGGATAACTTTTTTAAATCTAATATCATTAATTTTTCCTTCTATTGTTAGTATTATATAAAAATCCAATCAAAAAAGCAAGTAATTACCTTAATTTATAATCACTTGCTTAACACATTACTCATTATCTAACAAAACAATCTTATCCTCTTGCAAACTCTTTTGCACATCAATTACACGTTGATTAGAAGAACCACTATATTTTAATTTTGGATTACGAAGAGCCTCCACATACTGACCATCTACCAAAACATCAATATATTTTGAAACTTCTTTATCTTTTAAATCTTTATCAAAGGAAAAACCTGTCCAAGACCATACTGTTTTATTAGGAAACTTTTCTTTAAAAGCTTTTGCAAGTTCTGTTGTCCCTTCAATATTTTTAGGATGCATCGGTTCGCCCCCTAAAATAGATAACCCTTGTATATTTTCGTTTTCTCCTAATTCTAAAATGTGATTAATGGTATCTTGGTTAAATTCTTTTCCACCATTAAAGTCATGTGTATCTGGATTAAAGCATTTTTCGCAATTAAATGTACATCCTTGCATAAAGATAGATACTCTAATCCCTGGTCCATCTGCTATGTCCATTTTCCTAATTTTATTGTATCTCATTTTCCTTTTCCTCTCTTATTTTTTTAATTAGTCGTCTTTGTTATCAATATGAAGTACTCTTTCTTTAATCTCCTGTGTCCTACCCTTATTCCAAAAATTACTTCCAATATAACCACAAGTTCTTCTTGCCACATTTAAAGTATCGTGATTACGATTCCCACACTCTGGGCAGTACCATTCTAGCTTATCATCAATTAAAATTTCACCCTCAAAACCACACTCTTGGCAATAATCACTTTTAGTATTTAATTCTGCATACATAATATTATCATAAATAAATTGAATTACCTTTAAAACAGCCTCAATATTATTTTGTAAGTTTGGTGTTTCAATGTAAGAAATGGCACCACCTGGGCTTAATTGTTGGAATTCACTTTCCAATTTTAGTTTAGAAAAAGCATCAATTTCTTCAAATACAGGTACATGATAAGAATTGGTAATATAATCTTTGTCTGTAATTCCTTCAATTACGCCAAATCTTTCTTTTAAGCATTTAGCAAATTTGTAAGTGGTTGACTCAATTGGTGTTCCATAAACACTATAATCCATGTTTTCTGCTTCTTTCCACTCTTTACATTTATTATTTAGTTTTTGCATTACTTTTAATCCAAATTCTTTTCCTTTGCCATTATCGGTATGACTATGATTTGTCATGTATTTTACACACTCATATAGCCCTGCATATCCCAAAGAAATAGTAGAATAGCCATCATGTAATAATTGGTGAATACTTTCTCCTTTATCTAATCTAGCTAATGCCCCATGTTGCCATAAAATTGGAGCAATGTCACTAGTTGCTTTGCTTAGTCTTTGATGTCTTGCTTGCAATGCTTTATGGCATAGTTCTAACCTTTCTTCATAAATCTTCCAAAATAGTTCTTCGTCTTGATTTGAAGATAATGCAACATCTACTAAGTTAATGGTTACAACACCTTGATTAAATCTTCCATAATATTTTGATTCTCCTTCTTTATAGTTCTTAGCTTTAGAAGGATTCCCTTCGGTTGTCCAAGGTGTTAAGAAAGAACGACAACCCATACATGGATAACAGTTTCCGGTTTCCATATTTGTCTTTTTTAAGTTCTTTCATTTTCTTTTCAGATATGTAGTCTGGTACCATTCTTTTGGCAGTACATTTAGCTGCTAATTCTGTTAAATACCAATATTTACTTCCTTTTTTGATGTTGTCTTCTTCTAATACATATAGAAGTTTTGGGAAGGCTGGTGTTACATAAACACCTTTTTCGTTTTTGAAGCCTAAAATTCTTTGGTTTAGGAATTCTTCAATTATCATAGCAAGTTCTTTTTTGTATTCTTCGGTTTCTCCTAAGTACATACAAACTGATAAAAATGGAGCTTGTCCATTGGTGTTAGTCATAGAATTTACTTGGTAATTAAAGGTTTGTACACCATCGGCAATTTCTTTTTTGGTGTCTTGCTCAGCAAATTTTTCTGCTGTTTTATCGTCTAGCCCTCTTTCTTTATATTTTCTTACATATTTGTCAAAACTGTCTTTTACAAATGGAGCTAAGTGACTTAATGTAATGGTTGCACCACCATAGCTTGAACTGGTTACGGCTAATATTATTTGTGTGGCAATCGTTGCTGCTGTTGCAAAACGATGTGGTTTTTCTATCATAACGCCATTGATTATAGTTCCATTTTGTAACATATCGTCTAGATTGATTAACTCACAATTGTGTAAAGCATTTTGGGCAAAGTAGTCGGCATCATGAAAATGTATAATTCCTGCATCATGTGCTTTTACGATGTCTTCACTTAATAAAAATCTTCTTGTTATGTCAGTACTGGTTATTCCTGCTAAGTAGTCTCTTTGTGTAGTAACTACTTTAGCATTTTTGTTAGAGTTTTCGTTGTTCCAGTATTCACTTTCTCCTTCAATTAATTCTTTTATGGATTGATCGGTTGTATTTGATTTTCTTACTAACTCTCTTGTGTAACGATAGGTGATATATTTTTTTGCTAATTGGTATTTTCCTATTTCCATTAATTTTTCTTCTATAATATCTTGAATGTCTTCTACTAAGATTCTTGGTTTTTGAAGTTCTTCAATGTATTTTATAATTTCTTTAATTTGCTCTTTAGATCGGAAGAGCGTCGTGTAGGGAAAGAGTGTTGGATCGAGTGT
>CAMSQT010000064.1 GCA_947062645.1 uncultured Clostridium sp.
CTACTGGCATTTTATCTTGTAAAAAACGTAAAAAAATGATAAAATGCAAACGTCCCCACAAACATCCCCATTTAAATCTGGAACCATTGGGGACAAACAAAGAAAAAAGGAGAAGATATGAGCAAAGTAAAATGGACAAGTAGCCAACAAGATGCCATCTATGAAAAAGGCTCAAATATACTAGTAGCAGCTGCTGCCGGAAGTGGAAAAACAGCTGTATTGGTAGAAAGAATTATCAACAAAATCATAAATGAAAAAATCGATATTGATAAATTATTAGTTGTAACTTTCACTAATAGTGCGGCAGCAGAAATGAGAGAAAGAGTATTAAATGCCATCTATAAAAAATTAGAAGAAAATCCAGAAGACGAGAATTTACAAAGGCAAATTACATTATTAAATAAAGCAAGTATTTGTACCATAGATTCTTTTTGTTTAGAAGTAGTACGAAACAACTTCTATGAACTAGAAAATATATCACCAAATTTTAGAATTGCAGACACTACAGAAATAGAATTATTAAAACAAGAAGTAATAGAAGATATCTTTGAGGAAAAATATGAGAAAGAAGACGAAGACTTTAGTAAGCTAATTAATGTGTACACTAGTTATCGTGACGATACGCCACTAAAAGACTTAGTCTTAAAAATAGATAGTTACATACGGAAGTAATCCCTTTCCCCAAGAGTGGCTAAGCCAAAAAATTGAGATGTTCAATTTAAGTGACCAATTAGATGAGGATTTTAGTAACACACCATGGGGGCAAGTCCTATTACAAGAAGTTAAAGAAGAAGTGACAGACGATATAACCATGTTAGAAAAAGTAGAAAAAGACTTAAAGAAAGAACCAGACTTAGAAAAATTTTATCAAACTATAAGAAGTGACCTTGACCAACTAGAAAACTTAAAAAATAGCTTAACAAGCTGGAATAAAGCTTATGAAATAGCTATAAATTTTAAGTTTGTAACATGGCCAAGAAATAAAGTAGAACAAGAAGACCTAAAAGACAAAGCAAAACAAGTAAGAGACGAGGTAAAGAAAAAACTAACAAAAATATTAGACAAAATTTTAATAGAAACCTCCCAAGAAGCAAACCAAGATATCTATGATATGTATGCTATTTTAAAAAAGTTACAAAATCTCATTTTAACCTTTGAAAAAGAATTTGAAAGAAGAAAAAGGGAAAAAAATATTGTAGATTTTAGTGATATAGAACACTTTGCACTAACTATTTTATTAAAACAAGAAGAAGTAGCTAAAAAATATCAAGATAAATTCGAAGAAATAGCCATTGACGAATACCAAGACAGTAACCTAGTACAAGAATATATACTAACAGCTATCTCAAGAAAAAATAATATCTTCATGGTAGGAGATGTTAAACAAAGCATCTATAAATTTAGACAAGCCATGCCAGAACTATTTTTAAATAAATATGAAAGCTATCAAAAAAAAGAAAACAAAAAGCCAGAAGAGGACTTAAAAATCCAATTATTTAAAAATTTTAGAAGCAAGCAAAATGTTTTACAATTTACTAATCTACTATTTGAAAACATTATGAGTAAAAAATTAGGAGATATTGAATATGACCAAGAAGAATTTTTAAACTTAGGAGCCAATTATCCAAAAAGCCATCAAAACGAGAAGATAGAAATCAATATTCTTGACCCTGTAGCAGAAGAAGAAATAAGCCAAGAAGAAGACGAAAGCGAGGAAGTACAAGAAAACATAGAAGAAGTGGAACTAGAGGCAAAGTTTGTAGCCAATAAAATCCAAAAAATGATAGAAAGTAAATTTCAAGTATGGGACAAAAGCCAAGAAAAATATCGTGACCTACAATGTCGTGACATTGTAATTTTATTAAGAGCCACATCAACGGCTGCACCAATTTATGAACAAGAATTATTAAACTTACAATTACCAGTATTTGCAGATAGTTCTCAAGAATACTTAGATTCTATCGAAATTCAAACTATTATGAGTTTGCTAAAAATTATCGATAATCCGATTCAAGACATTCCACTTGTTACCGTTATGAGGTCTAACATTGGAAGATTTACAGACGACGAATTAATTGAAATTCGTTTAGTAGACAAACAAGATAATTTTTATAACTGTTTGCAAAAAGCAAAACTTTCAACTGATAAAGAATTGCGACAAAAAATAGAAAACTTTTTAGATAATTTAACCAAATGGCGAAAAGAACAAGAATATTTAGCATTAGATGAGTTGATTTGGAAAATTTATGAAGATACAGGGTATTATCATTATTGCCGGACTAATGCCAAATGGTTTTTTAAGACAAGCCAACCTAAAAATGTTATTCGAAAGAGCCAAACAATATGAAACGGCAAGTTTTAAGGGACTATATAATTTTATATGCTTTATAGAAAAACTAAGGTTAAGTAGTGGCGACATGGGAGCTGCCAAAATCATAGGAGAAAACGACAATGTTGTTAGAATTATGAGTATTCACAAAAGTAAAGGACTAGAATTTCCAGTTGTATTTTTAGCAAGTACAGGAAAGCAATTTAATCTAATGGACTTAAACGAAAATCTATTATTACATCAAGAATTAGGAATTGGCGTAAAATATATCGATTATGAAAAACAAGTTCAGTATGATACATTAACTAAATCAGCTATTCGAAGCAAAGCACTAACCGAAAATTTAGCAGAAGAAATGAGAATTTTGTATGTTGCCTTAACAAGAGCAAAAGAAAAATTAATCATAACTGGCATTAAAAAAGATTATGAAAAGCAAAAAGAAAAATTATTACAACAAATCCGGAGGATACGAAAAACAAGATAAAAAAATCAATCCTATTTTAGTTAAAAAATATAGAAAATATATCGATTGGATTTTACTAGTATATTTTTACGAAGAAGTAAGAATGCAAGAAATGGCAGAACTTAATGTTTATACTAAAAATGATGTTTTAGATTTTTGCCAAAAAAAGCAAGAAGAACAAGAAAATAACTTAGACTTGTTAGAAAAGCAAAAAGTAGCAAAAGAAGAGATAGAAGAAATTGAAAAAATAGTAAACAAAAAGTATCCATATGAGTTATCTACTAAAATAACAACAAAATCTTCTGTTACTAAAATAAAAAAACAAACTGAAGAAAAGTTAGAAGTTAATTTTGGAATGCCTAAATTTATGATGCAAGAAGAAAACACAAAACTTACAGCAACCCAGAAAGGAACTTTACTACATTTATGTATGCAAAAATTAGATTTGAATCAAGAGTATGATTTAGAAAAAATAAAAGAATTAATTAAAACCTTGCAAGAAAAAGAAATGATAACAAAAGTAGAAGCCCAAAATATAAATCCAGTAGCTGTTTTGAAGTTTACCACTACACGGCATTTGGCAAGATATGAAACAAGCAAAAGTGGTAGAAAGAGAAAAGCCATTTTATATTACGGTACCAGCTAAGGAAATTTACCAAGAAGAAGTAGAAGAAGAGGTTTTGGTACAAGGAATGATTGATTTATATTATATCAATCAAAATGACGAATTGATTTTGGTGGATTACAAGACTGATTTTGTAGAAAAAGAAGAAAATTTGTTACAAAAATATCAAAAGCAATTAGAAGTGTATAAACAAGCTTTAGAGGAGTCTTTGGGGCAAAAAGTTAAGCATGTGTTTATTTATTCTACTTTTTTAGGGAAGGAATTAGAAATAATCACCAACCAAGAATAGAACTAAAAGACAAAAATGAAGAAAAAGTTGTTTTTTGAGGAAAAATCTGGTATAATAAGAATGGTAAAAAAATAAAAGAGAAATCTTTAGGGGGATAAAAAATGGAACCATTTAGTACATTGCAAAAAATTGCAATATGGATATCAATATTAGTTGGTGTTTTTATACTTTCTAATTTTCTAATTGAGGTAGGTTTAAATTCTACTTACAAAGACATAACAAGGCAAGATAGTAACGAGCAAATTATTGTGTACCAAGCAGATGCAACCTATGTAAACGGAAGAGTTAGAGGATTAATTAAAGACACGGAAAAACAAAAAGGGAAGTATGTTAAAGTAGAATTATATTCGAAAAGAAATGTTTTAGTAGGAAAAAGTTATATCGAGTTAAAAGAAATGCAAAATGGTCAAGAACAACCTTTCGAGTTACTTTTTAGAGCTAAAGATGTAGCAACTTATAAGATGGAAACAGTAAACCAAAAAGAAGAAGGATCAGAGTTAGAAATCGTTCCTAAAGAACTTACTAGACCAGAGATTGTGCTAGGAACGATAATGACATTGCTAATCTTTTGGGGATAAACTAAGACTAGGTGCTGATTAAAGCAAACCTAGTCTTTTTCTATTTTAGGACTAACATATAAAGTTTTATTAGAATGATAAATAACCATACCGAGGCTTAGCACCATTTGGCTTCTTTACAAACTTAACCTCGCAATAATCTACAGGAACATTAGAAGAATTTCTGGCTTTACTATGATAAGCAGTAATTTCAGCACATCGTAATAAAATCATATCGTCTGGAGATTGATTAGAGCCAAGTTGTAAAATAGCATGGCTACCATGAATATCTTTGGTATGAAACCATAAATCAGTTTTTTGGGCAAATTTTAAGGTTAAATAATCGTTTTCTTTATTATTTCGACCAACTAGCAAAGTATAACCATCTAATTTATATTTGATAGGATTAAAAGAAACATTTTTATTTTTTGTAAGAGAAGATTTTTTTACTTTCGTCTTTTTTTGTATTTTTAATGAATCCGTTTTTTCTTTAAAAATTACATTTTCCGTAATCTCCTCAAAAATTTGAGCTACCTCGTCTAAGGTAGAACAATTTTCTAATTCATAGATAATGCTTTCAATATAATTTAATTCTTTTAAAGTGTCTTGTTTTTGTATGGTCACAATAGCCAAAGTATTTTTTAGTTTTTGATATTTTTTAAAAAAGCGTTTGGCATTGATAGCTGGCGTATAGCGACTATCTAGGGGGATAGTGATGTCTTGTGTGGTGTAGTAATTATTTAGGGTAATTTCACTTACATTTTCGTTTTTTATTTGATACAAATTAGCGGTAATGATTTCGCCATACAATTGATATTTATCCATATCTTTGCAGGCTGTTAATTTTTCGTCAATATGAAGAAGTCTAGTTTTATATTTTTTTAAGACATCTAATATCATTTTTAAAATACTATTGCGGTAGTTTTTAAATTCTGCTACACTTTCTTTTTCATAGTAAAAATCGTCAATAAAGAAGTTTAAAGGAAAAGGGGAGGGATTATTAGTTGTTTTTTCTACTAAAAAATAATCTTTTTTCTTTTCTTCTATTACTTCAAAAGTTAAAAGGTTACTATCTGTTTTGGCTATTATTTTTTGGAAATAGTGGTAAAGTGTTTCTAAAGTTTCTTTGTTTAAATTTTGTATTTTAAGTAGTTTCATAGAAGCTTCTTGGAAGGACTTACTAATGCCATTAAATATATCATAAATAGCCAGGTTAGAAGATAGCTTTTGGTAAAAGTCTTCAAAAGTTATACATTCTAAAAAATTATACTTATTGGTAGTAGGATAGGTATACTTAACATGAGGAACAATGCTTCTTAAACTTTCTTCGTTGTTAATATGTCTAAGGCTATCAATAATCATATTTTGCTCGTCTAGTAAAATGATGTTACAGTGTTTTCCCATTAATTCTACGATTAGTCTTTTAGAAATGATGTCGTCTATTTCGTCAAAACCTTCAAAATCAATAATGACTAGTCTTTCTAGATTGTTGGTTATTACATTTTTGATGCGTAGACCAAGAAGGTGCTTTCGAAGTACCATACAAAAATTAGGGGCTACCTTAGGGTTGCTTTTTTGGTGTGTAGTTAGGTGGATGCGGTAGTTAGATGCGTCTACACATAGGTTTAATAGATAATTAGAACCATCCAAATAAAATCCTAATAAAACTGTATTTTTATTCGGTTGAAAGATTTTATCAATTCTTGCACCTGCTAAAGTTTGAAGTTCTCCAGCGATTGCTTTTGTTACAATTCCATCAAATGCCATTGTTTTTCTCCTTTTTCTTACTAGGGGTATTATAACATATTTTTGAGAGAAAGGGAAATTTATGGAGAAAATGGGTTTACTTTTAATTCAAAAACCCCTTGCCTAAAAAAGTTAAAAAGTATATAATAAAGAAGAAATAAAGAAGAAATAAAAGAGAAATACAGCAAGAAAGTAACAACAAAAAGGGGAGAAAAGTAAATGAAAAAAGCGATAACTAGTTTTTTTATAATACTAGTAATAGCCATTAGTATAGGAACCAAAGCAGAAGCATCATCAAGTGATTTGTACTTAAATCATTTAGACTTCCAAGCTAGTATAAATAATGATGGAAGTATGGATGTAACAGAAAAATGGAACATCAAAATAAATGATACTAACACATTATATAAAACATTTTTAACCGATAAAACCAAATATTCTGGAATAAAGAATGTTAAAGTAACCGATATTACCAATAGTAACAATAAACCTTTTTACAAACAAAATCAATGGAGTTATCACTTACCAAAAGGAAATTATTTTGGTGGAATAAATAACGATAACCAATTTGAAATTGCATGGGGAGTAGGATT
>CAMSQT010000065.1 GCA_947062645.1 uncultured Clostridium sp.
GAGTTCAGACGTGTGCTCTTCCGATCTAGTAAACGCATTTGTAGAAGTTGTATCAGAATCACTAAAAAAAGGAGACAAAGTTCAATTAGTTGGATTTGGATCTTTTGAAGTAAGAAAAAGAGCAGCTAGAAAAGGTAGAAACCCACAAACTAAAGAAGAAATCAAAATACCTGCATCAAAAGCTCCAGTATTCAAAGCTGGTAAAGCATTAAAAGATTTAGTAAACAAAAAATAAGAAATTTATAGTAGATATAAATATATGAATTGTAAGAGACTAGAAATAGTCTCTTTTTTTAACAAAATTTCGACAAAACTTTACAGGATATTTCATGAATGGTATAATCTATAGTGAGAAAAGAGGAAGCAAAATGGCAAAGAAATATTTAGAAAAAAATGTATTAGAGGCAACACTAGAAAGACTAGAAATTATGTTCCAAAACTTTGATAATATCTATTTTAGTGTAAGTGGGGGAAAGGATAGTTCTGTAATGGTGCAACTAGCTAATCAGGTAGCCAAAAAGTCAAACAAAAAGTTTGATGTATTATTTATTGATTTAGAAGCCCAATATCGTTATACCATTGAACATATTGAAGAATTAAAACAATTGTCCCAAATTCGAGACTTTTACCATATTGCTTTGCCAATTGCTTTAAGGAATGCTGTTTCAGTTTTACAGCCTAAGTGGATTTGTTGGGAAGAAGAAAACAAACATCTATGGGTAAGAAGTATGCCAGAAGATGCTATCAACATCGAAAATTGTCCATTTTCTTGGTTTAAAAAAGGAGAAGAATTCGAAGAATTTATTATACAATTTGCTGGCTGGTACCAAAAAAAGTATCAAGGAGAAGTTGCTTGTGGCATAGGAATTCGAACAGATGAAAGCTTAAACCGATTTCGAACCATTGCCTTTCAAGACAAAAAAATTACTTTTAGAAATTATAACTGGACAACCAAGCTAAAAGTAAACGAAAAACACATTGATGTTTATAATTTTTATCCCTTATATGATTGGGCAACAGAAGACATTTGGGGTGCAGTTAGTCAACTTGATTTAGAATTTAATTACATCTATGAACTAATGTACAAAAATGGAGTAAGTATTTATGAGCAAAGACTTTGCCAACCATATGGCGATGACCAAAGAAATGGTTTAGACCAATTTAAAGCTTTAGAATATGATACATGGAGTAAAGTCTTAAACCGTGTAAATGGTGTTAATTTTGGAAATATCTATTGTAAAACAACTGCATTAGGAAATATTAAATCTTGTAAGCCAGAATTTATGTCATGGCAACAATATACGGTATTTTTACTAGAGAGTATAGGCATTTATAACAGAGATTTGATGCTACACTATTACAAAAAAATTAAGAAGTTTATGATATGGCATAAAAACAAAGAAGGGATTGAACTAAAAGACATTCCAGACACAGCAGATTGCAAATTAGAAAACCAAAAAAAAGCAATTTCTTGGAGAAGGATAGCAAGAGCAATTGAAAAAAATGATTTCTATTTAAGAAGGCTATCTTTTGGACAAACCAAAAATGATGATAGAGAGTTAATGGAGTTAATTCATAAATGGGATAATTTATTAAACCGAAAGACCAAAACAGATGATAAAACATTACAAAAAATAATATTAGAACAAAGTGAGGAGTAAAAGTATGATAGTAAAAGTAACAAACAAAAACGAGAATTTTTATCAATATATGGGAAAAATTTTTGGATCAAGACTAATTGAAAAGCAGACGAATGACAGAATTTACGATGACGATAATAAGTTGTGGTATTTGTTTTTAGAAGAAAATAAAGTGATGGCATTTGTGTCTATTAGTAAAAATGTAATTAAAAATATTTATACAACAAAAGATAAATATTTAGAAGAAATATTAGAAAAAGTAAAACAAGAAAATATAATAACCTATAGCATTGTAACCAAATATTATCTAAGCACTTATGAGAAAGCTGGATTTAAGGTAAGCAAAAATCAAGACTATAAAAACTTTACCATTATTTACAGTTAAGAAGGAAGTTGAAAAAAGAAGGGACGAAAAGAAATGAAAAAAATAGAATTTCCAGTTTTAAACGTAAAAATGGTAGATATTAATAAAGTAGTTGCCAATGATTATAACCCCAATAAAGTGGCACCACCAGAAATGAAACTATTAAAACATTCCATAGAAGAGGATGGTTATACCCAACCAATTGTAACTTATTATGATAAAGAAAACGATCAGTATATTGTAGTTGATGGTTTTCACCGTTATCGTTGTGCAAAGGAATACTTCCATTTAAAAAAAATTCCTATCGTAACCATAGATAAAGACTTAGAAAATCGTATGGCAAGTACAATTAGGCACAATAGGGCAAGAGGAACCCATCAAATTATTGACATGTCACATATTGTTTTAACATTAACACAAAATGGTTGGAACGAAAAAGAAATTTCGAAACACCTAGGAATGGAACTTGACGAGATTATTCGTCTAAAGCAAATTACAGGTTTAAAAGAGATGTTTGCCCATCACACATTTAGTAATTCGTGGGAGGAGTTTGAGGAAAATAAGAAAAAGAAATGATTTTGCCAAAAGGGACGAACCCTTGTGGCAATTTTTTTGTCGTTTTTTTACATATAAAACAAACTTGACAAATAAAATAAAAAACGATATAAAAGAATAAAAAGTAAAAAAATAGTAAACGATAATAAGAGAAGGGAGGATTAGAAATGGAGAACTTAAAAGAACAAATAGAAAAAGAATTAAGAAAGTTAGAAAATATGATAGAGCAAAAAGAAAGTGTCATAAAAATACGAGAGCAAAAAGAAAAACTAGATAGTTTATTAGAAAAGTATGCCAGCGATATATAGAAATAAAGTACGATGAAAAACGAAGATAACTCATTTATCCAAACTTTAAAATTTGATAAGATATACAAAAAATAGGATAGGTGGTAGAAAATGAGAAAAGTAAGCACAATAAAAATCGGAGCAAACCTACAACAAATTAGAAAAAGTAATGGATATACGCAAGAAAAATTAGCAGAAAAAATAGAGGTATCAGTAAGATACATTAGTGATATTGAACAAGATAGAGCAAAACCATCTTATGAAGTGTTAATTCGTATTTGTAATTTGTTTGGAATAACATTAGACCAAATTTTTAGCGAATACTTATCAGCCGAGAAGAACAAAAAGTTAGAATATTCGTTAGCAGGTTATGAAAAGTTATCTAGAGAGGATAAAAAAACGATAGAGTATTTGATTATGTATTTTAATAAGCAATAAGAGTCGCCAAAGTCTTGATTTTGTAAAAGGCTATGGTGGCTTTTTAGCAAGTAAGAATAGACTGATTTTTATGGATAGCAATAAAGTGCTAAAAATATTGACAAAAAAAAGAAAATAAGATAAAATACAAACAATAGTTCTATAACGGTAAAGAAAATGTAAGTAGTAATAAATATAATAAAAATTAAATTATTAGGAGAAAGGATGTGTGTTCTTATGAGCGAAAAAAAGAATGAAATTATTTTATTTGAAAATCAAGGAGTAAAATTAGAGGTTAACTTAAAAGAAGAAACTGTGTGGTTAAATAGACAGCAATTAGCAAAATTATTTGATAGAGATATAAAAACAATTGGTAAACATATTAATAATGCCTTAAGTGAAGAATTAAAAGATATTCCAACTGTCGCAAAATTTGCGACAGTTCAAAAAGAAGGAGAAAGAGAAGTAAATAGAAATGTAGAATACTACAATTTAGATATGATATTAAGTATTGGATATAGAGTAAAATCTGATAAAGGTATTATCTTTAGAAAATGGGCAAATCAAATCTTAAAAGATTATATGTTAAAGGGTTATGCAGTAAATCAAAGAAGATTAAAATATTTAGAAAAGACAATAAAATTAATAGATATAGCAAATCGAATGGATGAAAAGTTAGAAGGAAATGATGCAAAGGAAATATTAAAAGTAATTGGAGATTATTCAAAGGCACTTGATTTACTTGATGATTATGACCATAAAACACTAAAGAAAATAGAGGGAAATATAGATGAAAGGAGAATTAGAAGTAATAGACAAGTTAAGATTTAAAGAAAAAAGTTCACTATTTGCAGTAGAAAGAGATAAAGGATTAGAATCAATTATATGTAATATTTATCAAAGTTTTGCAGGACAAGATATTTATAAAAGTATAGAAGAAAAAGGAGTAAACTTTTTATATTTAATAGTAAAGAACCATGTATTTGCAGATGGAAATAAACGAATTGCAGCAACTTTATTTATATATTTTTTAAATTTTTATGGTATTTTATATAAAGACGGAATGCAAACAATAGATAATAATACATTAACAGCTTTAACATTGTTAATAGCAGAATCAAATCCAAAAGAAAAAGACATAATTATAGATTTAGTAATGAATTTTTTGAATAATGATTAGATTACATTATATATACTAGATAAACTTTGAGGAGGGATAGAAATGGAAACAAAAATGATAAACAATATAGCAATCATAGAAAGTAAAGAAATTATAATAAAAGATGTTGAGTCAGCAATAGATTGAAGATGAAGCAATAAAAATGTTAAGTAAATAACCACCAACCTTAAAAAGCGAAGATTGGTGGTTATTGGAGACTTTTTACTGTTTCATTTAAGACAGCAAAAATTCGAGAAGCCAGTTTGAAGCATTCTTGTTAGCTTTTTCAAACTCATAATAGCGTACATAGAAATAAGTTTTTTCTGCTGTTAACTTGTCTTCTAGATTTTGGATATATCTTTCAATACTTAAACGAGATTTAGAAAGATTAAACGCAAAATCAGTCCGACTAATTCTTCCACAGAATAGCAAATCAAAGGCTGAATTAATCTTTTCCCAAGATTGTAAGTCGATATAACCAGAATAAGTATTAAGAAAATTCCAGTTGTACAGTTTTTTCCAATACTTATCCCGAATTTCTAACATCTTAGGAAGTGATGGTGTACAGGTGTTGCAATCTTCAAAAACTTTGAAAGCCTCATTTTTCAAAGCAATGATTTCAGCAAGTTCTTTTTTCTGGATAGAAATTCTATTTAAAGTTTCTAAAATAGTCTGTTCTTCCCGCATAATAATACTCCTTTTCTAATGAAATAATTTTAATTGAAACAGCTATATTATAAACAATTAACATAAAAAAGTCAAATTGTTAAAAAAGAAAAACATAAATCATAAAAACCATTGAAAACTTTTCTAATATCTAGTATAATCAAAAAAAAGAGAAAAGGGGAATGAGAGTCAATATGCAAGAAATCAATATATTAATAAACAAAGCAAAACTAGAAAAAAGAATCGAAGAAATGGGAAAACAAATAAGCAAAGATTATGAAGGAAAAGAACTTGTATTTGTAGGAATTTTAAAAGGATCTGTTATGTTTATGGCAGAACTTGCCAAACATGTAAAAAACAGTGTGCAACTTGACTTTATGGACGTATCTAGTTATGTAGGAACCGAAAGTTCAGGAAACATCCAAATTAACAAAGACATAAGAGATGGCATAGAAGGAAAAGACGTAATTATTGTAGAAGACATAATTGATACAGGAAGAACCTTAACCTATGTAGCCGAATACCTAAAACAAAAAAATCCTAATAGTATAAAAATTGCAACCATGTTATCCAAACCATCTAGAAGAGTTATGGAATTAGAGGTAGACTATATTGGTTTTGCCATTGAAGATAAATTTGTGGTAGGATATGGCTTAGACTATAACGAAAAATATAGAAACTTACCATATATTGGCTATATCGAAAACTAAAAAGAAAAGGGAAGCATAAAAACAATGTTTAATATTGAAGAAGAGTTAAAAAAATTGCCGAATCGACCAGGTGTCTATGTCATGAAAGATAAAGAAGACAACATCATTTATGTAGGAAAGGCAATCTCTTTAAAAAATAGAGTTAGGTCATATTTTAGAAAAACAGATAAAACAGCAAGAATAGAAAAAATGGTCAGTTTAATTGACCATTTTGAATATATTGTAGTAGATAACGAAGCAGAGGCATTAATTTTGGAATGTAACTTGATAAAAAAGCACAGACCCAAATTTAATGTCTTATTAAAAGATGACAAAACTTACCCATATATCAAAATCGATTTACATCAAGACTATCCTGGGGTATCAATCACTAGAAGAGTTATAAAAGATGGGTCTAAATATTTTGGACCTTATGCAAATCCTGGTGCTGCCAAGGAAATGATGAATTTTATCAAAGAAAGATATAAAATTCGTCAATGTAAAACCTTAAAAGAAAGACCAAGACCATGCTTAAATTATCATATAGGAAAATGCTTAGCACCTTGTATGAAATATGTTTCCAAAGAAGAATATCGAAAACAAATTGACGAAATTGTAGATTTACTAGAAGGAAAAACAGACAAAATAATCAAAGAACTAGAAACACAAATGGAGGAGGCATCAAGAAAGCTAGATTTTGAAAAAGCAGCGTATCTAAGAGATAAAATGCAAGCTATTGAAAGAGTTTCCACCAAACAAAAAATATCAAATGTATTTGAAAATAATATTGATGTTATAGGAATTGCCAAATCAA
>CAMSQT010000066.1 GCA_947062645.1 uncultured Clostridium sp.
TAATTAATTCTTTAGCAGAATTATTTGTACAAGATAAAATCACATTAGAATTAGCTAAAGCACAAATAGAAGAAAAGAACTTAGAGATTTTAAATCGAACCATTATGCAATTAAAAATTAAGCGTGACAAATAGTAAGCAACAAATTGGAAGTAGGAGGTAACCTAAACATGCCTATTTATATGTATAGAGCTATGACAAAAACAGGAGTAATTGTAAGAAATAAGGTAGAGGCTTCTAGTAGGCAAAACTTAATTAAATCACTAAAATCAAGTGATTTATTACCAATTGCCATTGAACAACTTTCTTATCGTTCTAACAAGAAACAAAAAAAGCAAAAGAAAAATGTAACAGACATCCAAGAAATCATGAAAAATGTTAATACCACACAAATAGGAAATGCTAAAAAAACATTAACCACAAAAGAAAAGGTTAATTTATATTTTGCTAAAACGGAAAAAATAACCCAAAGAGACTTAGTTGTATTTACCCAAAACTTTTACTTGTTAAAAAAGGCAAACTTCAACAATATTCATGCCTTAGATACAATCATAAAAAGTACAGAAAACTTATCTTTTCGTGGTATCTTAGAAGATATTTTAGCCGGGGTAGAAGCCGGAGAAAATATGTACACCACCATGGAATATTATGAAAATGTATTTCCTTACATTTACATTAACATGATAAAAGTAGGAGAATTATCTGGTTCACTTACTAGTTCTTTAGAACAAGCTGTTAAATATTTAGATGAAACAGAAGCATTAAACAAAAAAATCAGGTCAATCTTAATTCCTAATATTGTACAATTTGCCTTGTTACTAGTCATGCTAGTAGTGGGAACATTAGTTGCTGTACCAGCAATTCAAGGAGTATTTGACGAATTAGGAACCGAAGAAGAATTGCCAGCAGTTACTTTGTGGTTTGCTTCCTTCTTAGATAAAGCAATGCTGTATTGGTATATACCAGTCCTATTAATTTTAGCAGTTGTAGTAGCTATTGTATTTTATGTTAGAACACCAAAAGGAAAATACAATTATCACTACTTTAAATACAAAATGCCAATCTTTGGCGAATTAATCTTTGCATTAGACTTTTCAAGATTTTTAAAAGCAATGTTACTAAACATGAAAAATGGAATGAGAATACAAGACTCTATCGAAGTCAGCAAAAACGTAATCAAAAACTATGTTATGCTTTCTATCATAGAAACATCAATCAATAACATTTTAACCGGTTCTTCTTGGATTGAGCCATTCGAAAAATCTGGCTTAGCCAAACCTATGATAACCGAAATGTTAAAAATAGGTATGCAAACAGACCTTACTGAAATGATGGAAAAACTAGTAGAATACATGGAAATTGACATCGACAACATCATGACAAAAATCATGAAAGCATTACCACAAGTTGTATATGCAATTGTTGGAGCCGTTTTAATCTTCTTCGTACTAGTTGTATTAGTACCATGTGTACAAGTATATATGGGTAACTTCTTATTCTCAGCATATGGTGTATAAAAAAAACGTCCCCAATTGCACACAATAGAGAAAGGATGAGGAAATATGAAAGTTGGAATAGATATTGGTGGAAGCCATATTGCCATAGGCGTAGTAGACAACAATGGTAAGATTATAGAAAAAGTAGAAAAAAGATGGACAGCTATGGAAAAAAGAAATCTTAAAAAGGTGATTACAGAATATATTTTGGAAAAGGTTAAACTGTTTCAAGAAAAATATAAAATAGAAAGAATGGGAATTGGTACACCTGGACAAATAGAAAATGGAATTATGGTAAAGGCAACTAATTTGCAGGTTAGAAATTTTAATATAATAGAAGATTTAAAAGAATTAGAACTACCAATAATGATAAGAAATGATGCAAAAGTGGCAGGACTTGCAGAAAATGCTTATGGCTGTTTAAAAGGGTATAATAGTAGCGTATTTTTGACACTTGGAACAGGTATTGGTGGTGCTTATTTTTTGCATGGTGACTTACAAAAAGCAGGGGATAAAGCTGGCTACAAGTTTGGTCATATGGTAATTCAAAAAGATGGTATTACTTGTAATTGTGGAAGAAAGGGATGTTTTGAAAGATATGCTTCTATGAAGGCTTTTAAGAATCATTTGCGTGAAGCTTTAAAGTTAGATGAAACAACAAGAGGACAAGAATTATTAGAAATGATTCGTAGAAATACGCCAGAAAACAAGGACTATCAGGTGATTGAAGATGTGGTTAATGAATATATCGAAAATTTAAGTGAAGGAATTCAAAATTTAATTTGCATTTTTGAGCCAGAAATTATACGGCCTTGGTGGCAGTTTTGTGTATTTTGAGGATGTACTTTTAGAAAGGCTAAGAAAGAGATTATGGCAAATGAATAAAGAGAATAAACAAAGACAAGCCATAAAGATTGTAACTGCTGTTTTAGGAAATGATGCAGGTATGATAGGGAGTGTTTTGTAAAATCACAGAAATTTTACAAAAACCCTTGAAATGATTGCCAAAATATGATACAATAGCAAACGTATTAATCACACAGAAGTTAGTTTTAAAGGAAGTGCCTAAAAAATTTAGGTCCTAAAAAACGTTTGAAACTTTGTGGAAGAATAACAAACAAGGAGGAATGAAAGATGGCAGTAGTTGCAATGAAACAATTACTAGAAGCAGGTGTTCATTTTGGACATCAAACCAGAAGATGGGATCCTAAAATGGCAGAATATATATTCCAAGCCAGAAATGGAATTCACATCATCGACTTACAAAAGACATCAAAAAAATTAGATGAAGCGTATAACTTTATCAAAGAACAAGCAGAAGAAGGAAAAACAATTTTATTCGTAGGAACCAAAAAACAAGCACAAGAATGCATGAAAGAAGCAGCATTAAAATGTGGAATGTACTACGTTGACCAAAGATGGTTAGGAGGAATGCTAACAAACTTTGGAACCATTCAAACTAGAATTAAAAGATTAAAAGACTTAGAAACCATGCAAGAAGATGGAACTTTTGATGTATTACCTAAAAAAGAAGTTATTCTTTTGAAAAAAGAAATGGAAAAACTAGAAAAAAACCTTGGTGGAATTAAAGACATGGACAAATTACCAGGTGTGATTTTCCTAATCGATCCTAAAAAAGAAAGAATAGCCATTTTAGAAGCTAAAAAATTAGGAATTCCAGTAGTAGGATTAGTAGACACTAACTGCAATCCAGAAGAATTAGATTACCCAATCCCAGGAAATGACGACGCAATTCGTGCCGTAAAACTAATTGCAGATGTTATGGCAAATGCCGTTATTGAAGGAAAACAAGGGGAAAGCTTTGAACCAGAAATGGAAGAAGAACAAGTAGCAGAAAACGAAGAAGCTACTAGCATTGAAGAAGTGGTAGAAAAAGCAGAAGAAACTACTACAGAAGAATAAGATTTAAAAATTAGATTAAAATAAAGAAGAGTAGGGCTTTTCTGCTCTACTCTTAATTTTATAATAAAAAGTATAGCGAAAAAATAAAGTAATGAATCCGCTAACTTTAAAATAAAGGGAGGAATAAACAATGGTTACAGCAAGTTTAGTAAAAGACTTAAGAGAAAAAACAGGAGCAGGAATGATGGACTGCAAGAAAGTTCTAACAGAAACAGATGGCGACATGGAAAAAGCAATTGAATTATTACGCGAAAGAGGAATCGCAAAAGCAGCTAAAAAATCTGGAAGAGTAGCAGCAGAAGGATTAGTAGAAGCGTATGTTGCAGAAGATGGAAAAACAGGAGCAATTGTAGAAGTAAACTCAGAAACAGACTTTGTTGGAAAAAACGAAGAATTCAAAAACTTTGTTATGAATGTAGCAAAACAAATTGTTGAAAAAAATCCAAGTGATGTAGAAGCATTACTAGCACAAGAATCAATTGAAGTAGCTGGAAAGACGGTACAAGAAGTATTAGTAGAAAAAATTGCAACCATCGGTGAAAACATGAACATTAGAAGATTTGCAAGATTTGAAGCAGAAGGATTAGTAGAAAAATACATCCATGGAGATGGAAAAATAGCTGTTTTAGTTAACATGAAAAAAGGAAACAGTGAAGTTGCCAAAGACATTTGTATGCAAATTGCAGCAGCAAGACCTGAATATGTAAGAAAAGAAGAAGTGCCACAAGAAAGAGTAAACAAAGAAATGGAAATCTTAAAAGCACAAACCATGAATGAAGGAAAACCAGAAGCAATTGCAGAAAAAATTGTACAAGGAAGAATTGGAAAATTCTATGAAGAAATTTGTTTAGTAGACCAAGCATTTGTAAAAGATCCAAACAAAAAAGTAAATCAATTATTAAGTGAAACAGACAGTGACATCGTAGAATTTGCAAGATTCGAAAAAGGCGAAGGAATTGAAAAAGAAGAAACAAACTTTGCTGAAGAAGTAATGAATCAATTAAAATAGGGATTAGAGATTAAGGGACACTCCTTAATCTTTTTTTTGTGTCATAGGAAAAAATTAAGAAAATATTAAAAAAAGGCTGTATTTTTTTTAGAATTATGATAAAATACCGTTAACAAAAATATATTTTAAAGGAGTGGGAAATTTGCACGAAACAAAATATAAAAGAGTGCTATTAAAACTAAGTGGAGAAGCACTAGCAGGAGAACAAAAAACAGGAGTAAATGTAGAAACTGTTGGAAAAATATGTGACAAAATAAAAGAAGTAATAGAAATGGGAGTACAAGTTGCCATAGTAGTAGGTGGAGGAAACTTCTGGAGAGGAAGACAAGGTCATCAAATGGAAAGAACCACAGCAGACTATATGGGAATGTTAGCAACTGCTATGAATGGATTGGCCTTACAAGATGCTTTAGAAGCAAGAGGGATTCATTCAAGAGTGCAAACAGCCATTGAAATGAGAGAAATAGCAGAACCATTTATTCAAAGAAAAGCAGAAAAACATTTAAACAGAGGAAGAGTTGTAATCTTTGCAGGAGGAACAGGACATCCATACTTTACAACTGATACAGCAGCAGTATTAAGAGCAACAGAAATCAAAGCAGATGTTATTTTACTTGGAAAAGCAATTGATGCGGTTTACTCAGCAGACCCAAAACTAGATTCATCAGCCACTAAATATGAGGAGATTTCTTATATGGAAGTGCTAGAAAAAGACTTAAAAGTAATGGATTCTACCGCAACGGCAATGTGTAGGGATAATAATATGCCTTTATTGGTTTTTGGTATTGCTGACCCAGAAAATATCGTAAGAGCAATTAAGGGCGAGAAGATAGGAACGATTGTTAGTTAAAAAAATGAAAAGGAGAGAAAAATTATGGACTATACCAACTTAAAAGAAAAAATGGAAAAATCAATCAGCGTATATGCTGAAAAATTAGCAGAGGTAAGAGCAGGACGTGCTAACCCTGCCATCTTAAATAAGGTAAAAATCGACTATTATGGAACACCAACACCAATTAATCAAGTAGCAGGAGTATCTATACCAGAAGCAAGACTAATTGTAATTCAACCATGGGATGCAAGTATTTTAAAAGAAATTGAAAAAGCTATTTTAACAGCAGATATAGGAATTAATCCAAATAATGATGGAAAAGTAATAAGACTAGCTTTCCCAGAATTAAATGAAGAAAGAAGAAAAGAAATTGTAAAAGACGTTCGCAAAATGGCAGAAGAAGCAAAAGTAGCAATTCGTTCTATTAGAAGAGAGGGAATTGACCAAGCAAAAGCTTCTCAAAAAAACAACGAAATGACAGAAGATGAACTAAAACAAGCAGAAAACGAAATTCAAAAAATAACAGATAACAACATTGAAGAAATTGATAAACTATTAGAAGCAAAAGAAAAAGAAGTAATGTCAATTTAGGCTACTAAAATTGCCATTTAAACTCGAAACTATTGGCAAGGAGGTTTTTTAAAGAGCAATGGATTTCAAAGAAGAATTAAAAAAATATCAACAAAAAATCAACCAAGAACTAGAAAAATACATAAAAAAGCAAGATTGTCCAGAAGCGTTATTAAATCAATCTATGGAATATAGTTTGATGGCAGGAGGAAAACGCTTAAGACCTATCTTAACAGTGGTAACTTATGAACTGTTTAAAGAAGATATAAAAAAATGTATGCCATATAGCGTAGCCATTGAAATGATTCATAATTTTTCTTTGATTCATGACGACCTGCCTGCAATTGATAATGACGATTTTCGCCATGGAAAGCCAACTAACCATAAGCAATTTAATGAAGCAACAGCAATATTGGCAGGAGATGGCTTATTAAATCAAGCCTATATGGTGATTGGTGAAGATTTAATCCATAGTAAACAAGAGGAATTGCCCAAAAAAGCAAAAATAGTAAAAGAATTTTCTCAAGCAATTGATAGAATGATAGCAGGAGAATACATAGATACAGAAGCTGAAGGAAAAAAAGTAACACAAAAAGAATTAGAATACATCCATAAAAATAAAACAGGAGCTTTACTGAAAATAGCTGTAAGAATGGGAGCAATCCTTGCTGATGCAAGCCAAGAACAATTAAACAAATTAACAAACTATGCAGAAAAAGATCGGAAGAGCGTCGTGTAGGGAAAGAGTGTTGGATCGAGTGT
>CAMSQT010000067.1 GCA_947062645.1 uncultured Clostridium sp.
ATATCTTTTAACTTTTTGGTATGGTCTAAATTAGGTATATATGTTTTTGAAGAATGTTGTTTTAAATATTTTATAAACTTAGATGGTATCTTCTTTACATCTTCCATTTTAGTATGATTTAAAATATCTAATACTTCTGTTACTGCTTCTTCATACGTTTGATCCAATATAATCAACTCCTTTAATTAATCACATTGTGTGACCTTCGTTTTTATCTTTATCATTTTGATTTATCTTTCTACTAATGATTCTAGTCATCTCTATAATATTATTTATTTCTGATTGTAGAGCTATTACTTCTGAAAACTCTTCTCCCGTATGCTCTTGTTCGGATGCTACAATTTCACCATTTACCATTCTTGTTGTTATATTTTTACTAGTCATACGTATTATATCTTTTATATCTTCAAAACTTATGTCTTCTCTTGTTGTTATAGTATCAGCAATCACGCTTTCTACTTCAGGTATATACCATAAATCATCTCTCGATGATATAATTTCCCAAGTAACATATCCTTCTCTATTTTCAGGTCTTTTCTCTTTACCTTTTCTATATCCTTCCACTGCATCCCAGTCATTTAATACTATAGTATCCCAAGTTGCACCTTGTCCTAGTTTATCTAAATGTTCAACCTTATAAGCAAATCCATCTAATTCATAAAGTATTTCCGTTTTGTTTGTTCCAAAAAACTTATATGCTCCTGGTGTATTGTCATCAATACCAAATTTTTCGCTGGCTGTATCCCATGACTCAAAAAAAATTCTTTTTGCCTCATTATTTTTTATTCTATTTTTTGCATCATCAGCTATTAACAAAGCATAATGTTTTACTAGCATTTCACAATTTTCTGCACTTCCTCCTGGTTGCTGTATGACTCCAATAGGAAAGTAATCGTCCGTAAAAGGAAAATTTTCATAATTCCAAGATATTCCTATTTCTTCAGCTATTTCATTAAAACATGCCTGTATAGGTCTCTCTTTTTCTCCAGTTACTTCTTCTCTTATATATTGAACATGACCACTAGGAGGTGATATTTTTCCAGCTCCTTGTTCTTTATCTGCCGCTCTTTCAGCAAGAAGTAAATTTCCTTCTTTATCAAATATCCAAAATACGACACCACAAATACGTTTATTTGCACATTTTCCATCATAAAAATCTTTTCTACTTACATATTCTCCTGTTGGTTCACCTTCTTTGTCTACTAACGTTAATAATTCTTCATTTTCTTGCACCATTTATTCCCCCTATATTTTAAATTTTAATCTTGCTCTTCATCATATGCTCTTATATTCTAACATATAAGAGTAGCAAATTCAACCATTGCATTTGACTTTTGTTTTAAAAAATAAAAATGCTTAGAAAATTGCAATAAATTGAATAAAAAGACTTAAAATAATATGAAAAATGTGCAGTCAATTTTAATTCAACCTCAAAAGTTTTCAAGAAAGTAATTGCCTCAAAATTTGCATTTTATGTAAAATAATGTTATAATTACATTAGGTGAGTTTTCACTATCATAAAATTTAAATGCCTTATAAGGCAAGGAGGATTTTATTATGACTTTAATAGTATCGACCCATGAGCTCAGTATCCCTTCTAAACGTGCAGATGTGGAGTTTCTCGCTACTAATTACTGCTCTTTTGTCGAAGTAAAATTGAGTACTGGAACAATCGTTCCTAGCAACCACATCCATCCTGAAGTGGAGCTGTCCGCTGAAGAGGAAGCAGAGTATCGTGAGGCAATGCAGCAGCTCAACCTCCCATGGTAGACAGAAACGGCTTAACTGCAATTATGGTTAAGCCGTTTCTGTTTTATTATATTATTTTTGTAATCATTTTATTAATCTAAATACTATTAAACAAATACAAAGCAACTTTATTTTGTTTAGCTTGTTCCATCTCCATTATTTTAGCCATTGTAAACATTACAAGTTTATATTTTGCAAAGTTTATTAAAGTAGTTCTATATTCTTCATCAATTTCTTTTAACATAGTATCAAACTTCTCATACATTTCAGTTTTGTTATATAAAATATTAGCCCAATCACTTGTAGATAAACATATTCCTAGTCTTATTTTATCTTTTATATCCATATCTTTAATTATATTTATTACATTTTTTACTTTATCTTCTTCCATAACATTTTCCTCCTTTTAAAATCTGGTATCATTATTTTTCTTTTTACTCTTTGTTTGCTTGTTTTCATCTGGTATAGTTACTTTTCTTAAAATATTATTGGCGATTTCATTGTCGTTGTTATCAAATATTCCGTTCTTATATAGGTCATCACTAACAATCTTATAGTTATTATCTTTATCATAGCAAATTCTTTTGTGAAAATGACTCATAATACTTTGCCAAAATCCTTTAAATTTCTGTAATTCTTGTTTTAGTTTTTCTTTTTCAGCTTGTAACTTGCCTATAATTTTGTCTTTAGTAGATAGTTCCTTTTTTAAACTGCCTATTTGATTATCTTTTAGTTCTATTTCATATTTTAGTGAACGATTTTCTTTTTCTATTTCAAAAGCAGAATGTTCAAAGTCTTTAATTGCCATATTTAAGTCATTTACACTTCTAACTGTCTGGGTTATATCTTTTACATCTTTTGTATAATTTTTTAATTTCTGGACATCCTCGTTTGAAATAACCATATTATTTTTGTTTAGTTTAGTAGGTTTTAAACTATCTAAAATTTTATCTATATCTTTGCTTGTATTATCTATTTTTTTAGTTTGACTATTTGCTTCCTTTAGTCTTTCTTCTTTTTTCTCTAATTGCCTTTTTATTTCTCGATAATCTCCCATATCTTTAATGTCTATGTCTCGATTTCTACCTTTTTTCTTTTGTTTTAATAGTGAATTTTCGCAATAGACCTTATTATAAGATTTTATACAACAAATTCTCATTTCGTCTTGTATTTGTTGTAGTGATTCTTTCGTAAAGACTTTTGACTTGGCAGGTTGTTTTCTCATACCTCTTTTATAATCTTCTTTTATTGGAACTCCTACAATGTGCATATGTGGAGATGTTTCATCAAAATGAATTACTGCATTTGCTACTTTAAATTCTGGTACAATTCTTATTAAATCTCGCACTTGCTCTTTATAAACCTGTGACATTCCCCTTTTGTAATAGTCATCTTTATAATTCCAAAAATCCATATCTCCGAGTTCTATAATAAATTCACAAGCTAAATCTTTTTGCTTATCTTGTGATATATGCTTAAAATAATCTTTTATTTTTCTATCTTCACGAGTTTGTTTTCCATTATATTCAATTCTTGCTTGTTCAAATTCTTGAAAATATAGGTTTTGCATATCTTCGTATAAATTATCAGTTCCATAGATTATTTGTATATTTTCTTTGTCATTATCATAATCTCGTAGATTATGCTTATTCACTTTTGATAATTGAGTAGCATTTTGTATTCCATTATTTGAAAATGATGTTTCTCCTGATGGATTATTTTTTGCAACTTCTTTGGCTTTTGCTGTTTTGTTTTTATCACTACCCAAGTGAATAGAATATGCTAATTCTTCGCTCATCTTTTTCCTCCTTTTGACATTGCTTCGTAGCATAGGAATTTGACTTTAGTCAATATTCCTAACCCCCTATGAGTTTTGACCTACATTCAAAACTCGGGGCTCTGCGAGGCAATAAATTTTCTCCCACAGGGATAAAATTTATCAACTTAACTCGCTACAAAATTTATATTTGCTAATCGCAAATACAAATTTATTCTCGTTAATTTGTTGTTGCAACATAGTAGATTATTTTTATATAGTTGCAACAATTATTCTGCTTTTTCTTCGCAGAATTTTACTGGCTTAACATCTACTGAAATAGGTATAGACTCTTTTGTATAAATTACCCTATTATTTGTTTCATCTGGTATATAGTCAAATGCAGTATCTATTTCTTGCATTTGAAATTTATCTTCTTCATTGATGTAGAGTATTCCAAATCTATAAGTTTCCATTTTGTTGTCTGGATCTAGTTTGTAATAATCTTCCAAAGGAAATACTCTAACAATAGCACTATTATCTTCAGCAAAGTTAAAATAAAACATCTGCTTATCAACATAGTATGTTGCCTCTGTATAATGAACATCATAGTATTGTCTTAATCTCATTATTATTTCTCCGACTTCTTCCTCTGGTAAATAATTACTAAATCTTACACCACCAAGCACATTACCTAATATCATAGGTTTTGTAGTATCTATATAACCATTATCATATAATTCTTGACAAGGTTTACAAATTGAGTCTCTAAAGTTAATTTGATTTACTATTACTTCATTACCAACTAAAGCAAGTTCTATATTATCTACATATTTCATTATTAGTTCTGCTTGTTCTTGTCTAGTGTAGTCTTTCCACATTTTAGTTCTTGCTTGATATTCCTTATCTAGTTTGACTTTGTTAATAAAGTCAATATCTCGTTTTAATAAAATATCTTTTGGTGTAAATTTTAGTTCTTCTGTACAATCAGTAGTTTCTAGTTTGTTCTGTAATTCTTCAATAGCATTTTCAACGATTTTCTTTTCTTCGTTATATTCTTTTAGCTCAAACACTCCATTGATATAGGCTTTCTTTATTCTTTCTAGCTTATTATTTTGCTCTTTTATTTCTTTTTCTAACTGTTCTTTGGGCTCATCAAATTTTTGCTTTATCATAGGCAAGAAGAATTGATTTACAACAGAGTCATATTCTACAAGTTCACTAATAAATTGATTAAAATAATCATTTATAACCTTTTCCTTAAACTCAATTTTACAATCGTTACAATAATAGTAGAAATAAGCATTACCATTTTTCTTTGTAGTTGCTTTTCCTCCTAATATTCTGTTACATTTAGGGCATCTTAACTTTTGTAAATATAAATAAGTTAATGTTCTTTGGTAGCTCCTAGAGTTTTTCTTTTTCTGTACTTGGCAATCTGCCCACATTTCTTTTGAGATAATAGGCTCAACAACATCTTCATAATAAGTTGGATGTTTTGTTCTTTTTCCATGAACAAAATCTCCTTTGTATATCTCATTTTCAAGAATAGTTTGTATAGTTGAATCTCGCCAATTATCTTTTCCTAATATTTTTTCTTCGTTAAATAGATTGCTTATTTTCTGATAAGAATAGCCATTATAGTACAAGTCAAATATTCTAACTACAATATCTTTGGTAGAGTAGTCTATAACTAATCTTTTATCTTCGTGCTTATAGCCTAATGGGGCAACGTGAGGAATATGTCCTGACTTTATTGCTCCTGCTAGTCCTACTTTTGTTCTTTCGCTAGTTCTTTCAATTTCATTTTGACTTACACTCATTAAAAGTCTTGAAATCATTTTACCATTTGCAGTTGTAGTATTTATTTCGTCATTAGCACAGTCAAGATAAGCATTATTTTCGTCTAAAAAAGTTATTAGTTTTTCCCAGTCACATATACTTCTTGTTATTCTGTCTAGTTTTAGGGCAACAATAGTATTGATTTTTTTAGATTTAATATCATTTTTTAATCTTTCAAACTCTGGTCTATAATTACCAGTTTTAGCACTTATTCCAGCATCTTCGTAATAATCTACTATTTCATAGCCTTTGAATTTACAAAAAGTTTCTAATCTTTCTCTTTGTTCTGGTAAACTAAAACCTTCACGTGCCTGATCTTCGGTGGAAACTCTCATATACAATCCACATTTTTTCTTTTCTTCGTTCAATTCTCAACCCTCCTATAAAATAAACAAAAAGAGACATCAAAGTACAATACGAGTACTTATGACATCTCTTAAATCCATTTATCATAAACTAAAATATAATAATGCAATATAATATAATTTTTTCAAAGTACTCATAATTGTATAGCTTTTGACGAACAGCTATACACAATTTATTGACTATATTATATCACGATTTTAAGAAATGTCAAATATTTACATTTATATGTTTTTCAAATATTCTTCTAATTCTGATAATTTAATCTTTTTAGTTAAGTTAGTAATGTAAACATCATTTGAATAATTAAAAACTAAAAAAGTAATGTTTTTAATAATCACTCTATGTGGCTCAATATATGTAAGATTAGTTCTTTCTAATTTTCTAATGCTACCATTGATAAAAGTAGGAGTAACTTTAGAAAACTCACATATAAACTCTAGCCTTTGTTTTAAACATTCCTCAAATTCTAGTTCTTGCTTAATTATCTGCATTTCAAACACCACCCTTTCTTTATAGAATTAGGATGATTTTTTGCAAAAGAAAAAATCAACCATTTTACTGATTGATTTTCATATCTATCTGTTCTATAAAAAGTTCGAACAGATACGTCGTTGGTGCGGTTGAAGGGACTCGAACCCCCACGTCGTTGACACTGGTTCCTAAGACCAGCGCGTCTACCAGTTCCGCCACAACCGCATTTAAAATTTAATAAAATATCTAGCAATGTCTATATTAGCATATATTCACCTTATTTGTCAAGCTTTTTTCACACAAAATATACAATAGATAATTATTATTTGAATTTCCGTTTTAGTCTTAAAAACTGAAATAAGTTGGT
>CAMSQT010000068.1 GCA_947062645.1 uncultured Clostridium sp.
GCGCTTGGCTACTGCCCAATATTATTTTATTTTATAATTGGGGTGGAAGATGGGACTCGATCCCACGGTCTCCAGTGCCACAAACTGGCGCGTTAACCAACTACGCTACATCCACCATGATGCCATCTTGTGTATTTTTCCACGCACTTGGAACGAACACACTAATTATTTTACCCTATCTTTACCCCATTTGTCAACTGTTTTACTGAAAAATTTCTTTATTTTTTTAGATATCGTTTTATTGTCCCATTGTACTTGGGTCTAATCCATATTGCTTGTACATCCATGACATATAGTCAAATGGCTCTAAAGTTTCTGGTAAGCCATAGTCTTCTCCAAAAGTTTCTACTTTTATGGATGTGATTTTTGGAGGATTAACTGGTGTACTAACTTCTGCATTGGCTTCTTGGCTTTCTTCCCCTTCTGTTTCTTTTGCCTTTACTTCTACTTCTTCTATTTTGTGTACAATGTCTAAACCTTCAATTACTTTTCCAAAGGCTGTGTAATAACCATTTAATGATGTATTATTTTTTGTCATAATAAAAAATTGTGAACCTCCAGAATTATAAGACTCTTTTGTTAAGTTTGGAGAATAAGATGTATAATCACCTCTTGCCATCCCTATAATTCCTTCTTCAAATTTTAATTTATTTTTATTAAAACCATTGGAAATAAATTCACCTTTAATATTATAGGCTGTTTCGTCTCCATCATCTTTTAAATCTGCTAGGGTTACTGAACCTTGTCCTGTTCCTTCTTTGTCTCCCCCTTGTATCATAAAGTCTTTTACAATTCTATGGAAAGTTAATCCATCATAAAATCCTCTATTAGAAAGTGCTATAAAGTTTGCTACCGTTTCTGGTGCATATTCTGGATACAATTCTATTTTGATTGTTCCAAAGTTTTCTACCTCCATGGTTGCAATTGGATTTTTAACTTCCATGGTTGCTCCTTTATAATAGCCATATCCTAAAGTAGCTATTATTACTATTACCAAAATCAACGCAATTATCCATATTATATTTTTTGTTTTCATTTTTTCATTTCTCCTTTATTCCTTGTTTCTTAATCTATCTTTAGTAAATTTCCTAAGTTATCGATAACTTAGAATACAAATTGATCTTGCATTCTTTTTAAAGATTGCCTTATGGTTCTTGCTCTTACTTCTCCAATTCCTTCTACATCATCTAAACTTCCTATGTCTGCATCTAATATGTGTTGGAAAGATTTAAAAGAACCAATTAAGTTTTCTACAATGTTGGATGGCATTCTTGGTATTTTGTTTAAAATACGATATCCTTTTGTATAAACGCCTACCTCATCATAGTTATCAAAGTTTTCATAGCCTAGTAATTTGGCAATGGCATTTTCATTTGCTAGTTCTTCATAAGTTAATACCCCTAATTTTTCTAGGATTTTTTCTGGTGTTTGTCCTTTTTTCGTGGTTGCCATGTAGTCTTTTATAATGTACATTTCTTCTTTTTCTAGCCCACCAATTAATTCTTCTAATTGCATTTCTACTAACCTTCCGTCACTTCCTAGTTCGTAAATTTGTCTTTGTATTTCTTCTACAATTCTCATTACCATTTCTGCTCTTTGAATAGCTACTATTACATTTTCAAGTGTTACAATGTCATTAAATTCGTATTCATTTAATAAGCTTAGTTTGTTATCAAATACTTTTTTGTATCTTTCTAATGTTTGAATAGCTTGGTTTGCTTTGTTTAATACTACGTCTGTATTTTCTAAGACATATCTATCATTCCCCTTAAATACGGTTATGATACTTCTTCTTTGTGAAATACTAATAACTAGTTCTCCTGTTTGTTTTGCCGTTCTTTCAGCTGTTCTATGTCTCGTTCCTGTTTCTTGGGTTAGTGTTTCTCTTGCTGGAATTAATTGGGCATTGGCATATATAATTTTCTTTAAATCTCCACTTAGTACAATTGCTCCATCCATTTTGGCTAATTCATATAGCTTAGCTGAGGTGTATTCTTCATTAATGACAAAACCACCATCTACAATTTCTTTTATCACTTCGTGATTATCTGTTATTAATAGTAATGCCCCTGTTTTGGCTCTTAATATATTTTCTAGCCCATCTCTAATTGGGGTTCCGGGAGCAATTAATTTTAGAATTTCTGTAATGCTATCTTCTTTTCGTTTTCGCAAAATTACACCCCTTTCTTAAATCAATATTCTTAAACACCAGTTAGGCTTATTTCTTTTTTATCCTAATGCTTTTTTCATTGCCTCATTTATATTCTTGACCCCTATTATATCTAATTTTATATTATCTTTCAAGTCCTTTTTATTACTTTCTGGAATGATGCAAGATTTAAAGCCTAATCTTTGGGCTTCTTTTATTCTTTTTTCAATTAAGTTTATTCTTCTAACTTCTCCTGTTAAGCCGAACTTCTCCCATAATTATCATATCTTTTGGAATCGGAATATTTTTAAAACTAGATGCTGTTGCTAACATAATTCCTAAGTCAATAGAAGGCTCATTAATTTTTAATCCTCCTGCTACATTTAAATATACATCTTGCATTCCAAGCATTAATCCAGCCTTTTTTTCTAGTACTGCAATTAATAAAGCTAAACGATTATAGTCAATCCCATTGGCAGTTCTTTTAGCATAGCCAAAATTAGTTTGTGTTGTTAATGCCTGTAATTCTACTAAAATTGGTCTTGTCCCTTCCATACTAGACACAATGCATAAACCGGATGGATTATCGTCTCTTTCGGAAATTAATATTTTAGATGGATTAGTAATTTCGCACATGCCTTCTTCTTTCATTTCAAACATACCAATTTCATTTGTAGAACCAAATCTATTTTTAACTCCTCTTAAAATTCGATACGAAAAGTATCTTTCTCCTTCTAAATATAAAACTGTATCTACCATATGTTCTAAAACTCTTGGTCCTGCAATATTTCCTTCCTTTGTAACATGACCTATAATAATAGTTGTAATTGCTCTTGATTTACAAACTCGCATCACTTGTGACGTAATCTCTCTTACTTGACTAACACTTCCGTGGTGCAGCAGTTAAATCTTCTGCATACATCGTTTGAATCGAATCAATAATAACAAGTTTTGGGTTCATATCTATAATCGCTTGATTCACAACATCAATATCAGTTTCTCCTAAAAACATAATATTTTCATTGTTAATCTTTAGTCGATCTGCCCTCATTTTAATTTGCTCTGCCGACTCTTCCCCAGAAACATACAAAACATTTCCTTCTCCTTTTATCTTATCACAAATTTGAAGAATCAAAGTAGACTTTCCAATTCCTGGTTCTCCTCCGTAACAAAACCAAAGATCCTTTTACTAAGCCTCCTCCCAAAACATTATCTAACTCATGAAAACCTGTCGAAGCCCTAATTGTCTCCTTTGCCTCATAAGAATTTAAAGCTTGTGGGCTATTACTTTTTACATCCTTCTGCTTTAACAAACTATTTTTACTTTCTACTATTTTTTGCTCAAAAAAGCTATTCCAACTATTACACGCTGGGCATTTTCCAAGCCATTTTGCAGACTCATTTCCACATTCATTACAAACAAAAATCGTTTTACTTTTCGCCATGTGCAATTGGGGACGTTTCTTTTTTCACATTTTACAAAAATACGTCTCCATTCCCTCCTTTCATTTCATTGCTACTTCTACCATCCTTTTGCTTAAACCTGTTATTCTTGCAATTTGCAAATTTGAAATTCCATGAATGTTTTTCAGCTTTTTTAAGGTCTTTTTTCTCTTTTCTATATCATATTGTGCTATTTGCTTTATATTTTTGATTCCTAAAATTTCTTCTATATATTTTTTCGCTTCTTCGTCTGTTAATCTTCCTATCATTTCATATTCTATATAGTCCTTCATTTTACTTTCAGTCAAATTTATTTTATGAAATTTTATAAAGTTCTTTACTGCTTTTTGTTCTTGCATACCGAATAAAATCAAAACTTGCTTTTTGTCTATTATTTTACTTAAGCTTGTGTATTCTTGGTAACTACTCCATGGATATTCCTCCATTTTAGCAATTCCACTTTTATTTGGATTTTGATGGATATAACGACATAAAGTTTTTAAATAGCTTTCCGTTTCTACACTTTTGCTTAAAAATCTATTTTGAAATAAATGTCCTACTCTTTCGTATTTTTTATTCCAATAAAAAGCATAACTTACTGTCAAACTTTGCAACGCCTTTGATAGGTTATCCATTTTATCATATAAAATCAAATGGACATGATTTGCCATTAAACAATAGGCATACAATTCATATTCATATTTTTCTTTCGTGTTGCAAATTTCCTTTATGAATTTGCAATAATCTTGTTTTTCCAAAAATATATCTTGCTTTGCATTTCCTCTTAATATTACATGATATACTTTTGTATTACTTTTTGTTCTCGTTGTTCGGGGCATTTACTCTATCATCCTTTCTTTTTTGCATTTCCTTCACTTTTAATCTACCCCTAATCCAAATCCAAAGTAAAAAAAGTATAGCATATTTTTTCTAAATTTGCTATACTTTTTAATAAATTCACTAAAATTTCACAATAAATGTGAAAAAAGAAACGTCCCTAATTTCACATTATTTGCTTCTAAATGTAACTTCTTGGAATAGGAAATCGTGTACTTTTTCCCATGTGATTTCTTGGTGTAAAAATTGATTAATTTCGTCTTCTACTTTTTGTTGGTATGGTGTTAGTTCTACTTTAATTTCTTTATTCCAATCTATGTCTTGTAACCAAAATGCTTTAAATTTGTTCCAAAATCCTGTTTTGGTTGGTAGGTTTGTTCCAGGTTGCATGATAGTTCCTGCATTTTCTGGTGTTTGTGTTTCTTCGCTTTCCATTGTTTGTAACTCAACCCCTCCAAATACTCCTGATGTGTTGTTTACTTCACCTAAATCTGCCATTTTTATTCCTCCTTTGTGTTTCTATCTATTACTGTTTTAGTTATACTATATAATTTTAGAATTGGCAAGTGATTTAGCTTTTTTTTATATTAAATGTTGGTTACGGTTTTGTTACGGTTTTGTTACAGTTTTCTACCTTTCTACTAAGATATAGTCTTCTTTTTCTTCTATACATTTAGCTTTTATGATTTTGTTTTCTAAGTTTTCTGGGTATTTTGCTTGGTTTTGCTTTTTCTTGACAATTTTAGCTAGTATATAATTTTTAGTGTGTCCTTGATAGTAGCCGTCTTTTTCCTCTTCACACAAAATTTCTACTTCTTTTCCTACATATTTATCATGATATTCTTTTTGATTCTTGTTGGACAGTTCGATTAGTTTTTCACTTCTTTCTTCTTTTATATTGCCTGGTATTTGCTCTTTCATTTGAGAAGCTTTTGTTCCCTTTCTTGGCGAATATTTAAAGATGTGCATTTTATAAAATTTAATTAAACTCAAAAATTTATATGTTTTTTCAAATTCCTCATCTGTTTCTCCGCGGGAAACCAACAATTATATCAGTTGTTAAGATTACATCTTGATATGCTTGTCTTAATCTTTGCACAATTTCTTCAAATTCTTTTGTAGTATACCTTCGATTCATTCTTCTTAAAGTTTCGTCACAGCCACTTTGCAAGGATAAATGAAAATGATGGCATACTTTTTTTAATTTCACTAATCTTTCCACAAATTCTTCTGTTATTAATAAAGGTTCTAGTGAACCCAAACGAATTCTTTGAATCCCTTCTATTTGGTTGATTTCCTCTAATAAATCAATTAATTGATAATTTTCTTTAAAATCCTTCCCATAAGAAGCAATGTGGATTCCTGTTATAACTACTTCTTTCATTCCATTTTGGGCAATTTTTTTAATTTCTTTTATGATGTTTTCTGGTTTTCTGCTTCTTACTCTTCCTCTTGCATAAGGAATAATACAGTAAGAACAAAATCTGTCACACCCATCTTGTACCTTGATAACTGCTCTTGTTTTTTCCGTGTAAGTAGTTTCTCCTAATTCTACATATTCTTTTTGTTGCATAACATCTTCTGTTTGGCATAATGGTTTTTCTTTTTTTTCATAGGATTCTATCATTTCTACAATCTTCTTTTTTTCGTTATTTCCCAATACCAAATCAATTTCTGGTAATTGTTCTACTTCTTTTTTGGCAACTTGTACATAACATCCACAAGCTACTACGATAGCATCTTTGTTTTGCTCTTTAACTCTTCTTAGCATTTGTCTTGATTTTCTATCTGCCATGTTAGTTACCGTGCAAGTGTTTATTACATAAATATCTGCCTTTTTTCCTGCTTCTACTATGTTATAGTTTTTTTCTATAAATTTTTGTATCATACTGTTGGTTTCATATTGGTTCACTTTACAGCCTAGTGTGATAAATGCTACTTTTTTCATTTTCTTCTCCTTTTGTGAAATTGGGGACGTTTCTTTTAGCACATTTGTTCTAAAAGGTGCAAAAAGAAACGTCCCCAATTTCACATTATTTTGTTTTTACTTATAACGCATCTAAATTATCTAAAGATTTTACTGTTCCTAGTGCGAC
>CAMSQT010000069.1 GCA_947062645.1 uncultured Clostridium sp.
CTCGATCCAACACTCTTTCCCTACACGACGCTCTTCCGATCTGATAATTCCGTTTTGGTCAACAACTGCTACTTCTTTATTAGATGTTTTCCATGTTACATTTTTGTTTGTGGCATTTGCTGGATAGAAAGTTACTTCTAAATTGAATTTATCTCCTACTTCTACCTCTAAATCGGTTTCATTTAGTTCTATTTTTTCTACTTTTTGTGTGGTTGGCTTGTCGTCCCCTTCTTCCTGTTTTTCATTATAAGTTGTAAAGGCTTTGATACAAGTACTTGAGTCTTTTAAGCTGTGTGTTTCTCCTGCTTGTGTTATGGATGTTTTATTTACATCGCTCCATTCTACTCCATCTTTTGAAATAAAGCATTCATTATCATTAGCTGTTGCATTGTTGTAAAAATTACTTGCATTAATGCCAGCTGTTTTATAATTACATTCAATTGGAATATAGGCTCCTTCTTGATTTGTATATTCTATTTTTATCACAAATTTCTCACCTGTTAATTTAACTGGTGTTGGCAATTTTATGGTATGATATCCTGTTTCTAATGGCTCACTAACAGATGCCATTAATTCTGCTTTTTCGATATCGTCACTAGCAGAATTCACATACACTTTTACTCCTGTTGTAGCATAAATATATAATCCTACTTCTTGTAAATATTCTTCTTTGTCGTCTTCTTTGGTATATTTATTAGCTGCATATAAAGAAGTTCCTCCTAATGGAATTCCCATATTCATGCCTAATTCATCATGTTGATAAATTTTGTCATAGTTTTTTTTGCCATTTTCAAATTCTGCAATTTGCTTAATTCCTACCATTGCTTCTTCTACACAAGCATCTTCATAAGAAATATACATATACCCAGCATCTCCCCAGTCTTCTCCATAGGAGTTTAGGGCGATGTAAGCACCATCTTCACTTGGTCCTGCTCCTTCTTTATAGTTTTCAATGCTATACTCATCATTCCAACCAATAATAGTAACTACATGATTTGAATTTTTTTTGTTATTGTAATCATTGTAATGATATGCCCCTGTTTGTGCCAAATAATTGGTATCCATATAGATATTGGCAGAAACTGCACCATAGGTTTTAATATGTTGCTTTATTAAGTTTCTTGCTACCTTTATTTCTTCTTCTGTATACTTGTATTTATCTTCTTTTATATCTTGTTTATAATAATCAATTCCATCTTCATCTGCATTCATTTTTTTATAGATAGTAGGAAATTCTCTAGTTTGTCTAATTCTTGCATCCACTGGTTGTTGTAACTGGCTAAGTGTTACTTCTTTAAAAATTCCTACATCGTTTTGTTCACTATATACACTTTCAAATGGTAATTTGCTTTCTTCAACTGGTCCATTTCCACTAACGGCATAGGCAGTTGATAATCTTGGACCTGCTCCACTCCCCTTGGTTCTATTAAACATTTTAGCTGTCATATATTCTAGATGCATAGGAGAATATTCCTTCGCTCTTTTTCCTTGTTGCTTTTCTGCACTTATTTCTAGTAAACTAGAAAATGAAAAGGCCCAACAGCTTTGTGATTTTCTTTGATTTTTTACTCTTATTTCTACATCATCTCTTAAATCATATTCACTTTCTAATTCTACTTCTTTGCTTAAAAGTTTGTTATAGGTAGAACGTTTGATAGATTGTTTTAAGGGTGCATTTATAGGATAATTTGCTGCTTGTACTACCCCAGTTCCTAGGACTAACATCATAACAGCAAATATTAATAATATTTTATTTTGTATTTTTGGCATTATTTTGCCTCCTATTTTCATGTTTTCTTTCTATTATATTTTATCATAGATTTCTTTTATTGTCCTTGTTGTCATGAAAATTTAATATTTTTGTCATATTTTTGAAAACTTCTACAATTCAGGGCTGACTAGACTTGATTTTTTATGTAAATTATAGTAAAATAAAACTATCATTTGCATAGGAGGTACTTCGCATGAAACACATGAAAGTTATTATTACATTTGTTAAAATCCCTAAGTACCGCTTAAAAATAGACGAATGTGAGTGGATGCGGGGATTTGGTGACGGATATTTAGATTTTTTAAACGATGTCACAGCTAAAGAAGATTTTAGTACCGAAAAATTCAAAGCTTATAAAAGAGGTTATATGGAAGGGTATCAGCAGGCACTTTCAGAGGCAGAGGATATCCGCAGACTTCTTTCAGAAGCAAAAGAAGGAGATTGAAATTCATCTCCTTCTTTTATTTTCTTAATTCTGCCCCTAAAGATCTTTCTAATTCTAAAATAATATCTTCCATAATTTTATTGATTTCTTCGTCACCTAGCGTCTTGTTTTTATCTCTAAAAATTAATGAATAAGCAACACTTTTTTTGTTTTGTCCTAATTTTTCATTACGGTAGATATCAAATAATTGCATATTTTCCAACAGTTTCTTTGCTTTTTTCGTGATGATTTTTTCAATTTGACCTACTTGTATTTCCTCATTTACCACCACAGCAATGTCTCTTTCTACTGCTGGGAATTTTGGCACCTCCACATATTTTTTATTGGCTTTTGCATATTTTACTAACTTTGTGATATTTACTTCAGCTAAATAAGTTCTTTTTGAAATTTCGTAATTATCTAGTACTTCTGGATGTACTTCTCCTAGTGTTGCAATTACATCCATTCCTACTTTTAAGTTAGCACATCTTCCGGGATGGTAAGATTGGTTTTTCGTTTCTTTTTCTATGTCATAATGATTGATGTTAATTGTTTCTAATATATTTTCTAAAATTCCTTTTAATCTGTAAAAATCCACCTCTTCGCCGTACATTCCAATCGTTAGGATTTCTTCTTGCAAAGGAACTTCCCCTTTTTCTACTTCTTGGTTGATATTTTTATAGTTTCTAGATAAATCAAATAATTTTACGCTTTGGTTTTTCTTGTTGGCATTTGTAGCTAAGATTTGCATCATACTTGGCACCGTAGTTGGTCTCATTAGTTTGTATTCGTCACTCAAAGGATTTTGTATAGTAATTGCATATTTTTTAATTTCTTCACTTATGTTAGACATTTCTAAGTCTTTTTCGCTTACAAAACCATAAGTATAGATTTCAAAAAATCCACTATTTACTAATACTTCTTTTACTTTTTTTCCAATGGTTTGTTCTTTGTTTCGAATTCCTAAAGTGGTATCTGCCTTGATTAAAGTTGTTTCTAGTTTATCATAGCCATAAAAACGTCCAATTTCTTCTGCAATATCCGCTAAAAATTCCAAGTCCATTCTAAAATAAGGACTAATTACTTTATCATTTTCTACTTCGATTTCCAATTTTTTTAAGATATCTACCATTTCTTGTTTGCTTAAGTTAGTTCCTAGTAAGCAATTAATTCTAGAAACATCTAATTCGATTTCATTGATTTTTTGCTTGGTTGGGTAAACATCTATTTTTCCTTCTACTGCTTCTCCTGCTTTTAATAATTCCACTAATTCTACTGCACGATTTGCTGCTCTTAATGCATTTTCAGCAGATAATCCTTTTTCAAAGCGAGAAGAACTTTCTGTTCTTAATCCTACTTTTTTAGCTGTTTTTCTTACACTTCCACCATAAAATACAGCTGATTCAAATACTACCGTTTTGGTATCTGCTTCAATTTCAGAATTTAATCCTCCCATAACACCTGCTATGGCTACTGCTTTTTTGTCATCTGCTATGACTAAATTATTTTCATCTAATTCTCTTTCTTGTTCATCTAATGTTGTAATTTTTTCTCCATTTTTAGCACGTCTTACCGTAATATGCTTTCCTTCAATGGAATTAATATCAAAAGCATGCATTGGTTGCCCCATTTCTAGCATAACATAGTTTGTAATATCTACGATATTGTTGATGCTTCTAATCCCACAAGATTTTAATCTTCTTACCATCCAATCTGGTGATGGTCCAATTTTTACGTTCTTTACCATTCTTGCCACATAGCGATAGCATAAGTCTGGTGCTTGGATATCAACTTTTAATCCTTCTAAATCATTTTTGGTTTCTACTACCATTTCATCTATCTTTTTTCTTGGATTTTTAAATGGCTTGTTTAAAGAAGCTGCTGTTTCTCTTCCTAATCCTTCAATCGAAAAGCAGTCTGGACGGTTAGAGGTAATTTCAAAATCGATAATATCTTCTTTTAAATTTAAAACCTCTACGATATCTTTTCCTAACTCTTTTTCTAATTTTGAATCTAGTATCATAATACCATGTTCAATTTGATTTGGATAATCTGCTACTGTAAGATTTAGTTCTCCTACCGAACACATCATACCACAAGATTCTACCCCTCTTAGCATTCCCTTTTTGATTTTCACATCACCTGGCAAGCTAGAGCCATCTTTTGCAATTGGTACAATATCTCCTTCTTTAATATTATTAGCACCAGTTACAATTTGCACCATTTCGTTTCCTACATCTACCTTAGTAACAACTAATTTATCAGCATCTGGATGTTTTTTTATTTCTAAAATTTTTCCAACGACTACATTTTTTATATCGTTTCCTCGTTGTTCTATTGTTTCTACTTTTGATCCTGTCATGGTTAGGATATCTCCTAATTCTACAGCATCTACATCAATGTCACTATACTCTTTTAACCATTCTATACTTGCTTTCATTCTTATTCTTCTCCTTTTTAGGGACAAGGGGACGTTCCTTAAATCCCTATTGTAGGGATTAGGGGACACTCCTTTGTCCTTCATTATTATCTTGCATTTTCTTCTTGTTCAAATGTTTTATAATGTTTTGGTTTTACGTTTTCTCTCCAATTACCATACCTTGGTTGTTGTCTATCCATTCTACTTTTTATTGCTACTTTGTTATCAATTCCTTGTAACTTTCCACCTTGGGTTATATTTTTCCTAAAGTTTTCTTTTTGTATTTTTGTTGATAGCAGTTGTTCTTCTTGTTTTTTTGGAATTGGTTGAACATAATACATCGTTTTTCCTTTTATTTGTATTGGTTCTATGCTATAATCTTTATAATTATATTTTTTAGTTTCTTCAAATGTGATTGGGTTTTTAAGTGTTCCTTTCTTCCCAAATAATTCTTTTAATAATCCCATATTTCAACTCTCCTAATTAACTAAATTTTTAATTAATTTTTAACTAACGATGTTTTTTGACACCGTCCCAAAAAACATCATTTAAAATTGTTTTAAGAATCTGACATCGTTTTCAAATAGTAATCTCATGTCTTCTATCCCAAATTTTGCCATGGCAATTCTTTCTACACCAAATCCGGAAGGCAAAGCCAGAATATTCTTCTGGGTCTATTCCACAATATTTTAGCACGTTTGGATGTATCATTCCGGCATCCTAATAGTTCTATCCAACCTTCTCCTTTACAGACTTTGCAACCTTTTCCGCCACAGACAAAGCAAGATACATCCGCTTCTGCACTTGGTTCGGTAAATGGAAAGTGGTGCGGTCTAAATCTAATTTTTGTGTTTTCGCCTAGACATTTTTTAGCAAACATTTCTAGAGTTCCTTTTAGGTCTGTCATGGCTATATTTTTATCTACTACTAATCCTTCTATTTGATGGAATACTGGTGAATGAGTTGCATCTACACTATCTGAACGGTATACCGCTCCTGGACAAATGATTTTGATAGGTGGCTTTTGATTTTCCATGACTCTCGCTTGTACTGGTGAAGTTTGGCTTCTTAATAAAATGTCATCTGTTATGTAAAAAGTATCTTGTACATCTCTTGCTGGATGGTCTGGTGGTGTGTTTAGTTTGTCAAAGTTATAGATTGCTTTTTCTACTTCTGGCCCATCTGCTATTTGGTATCCCATTCCTAAAAAGATTTCTTCTACTTCTTCAATAATTTGCGTGATTGGATGTAAGGCTCCTAGTATTACTTTTTTACTTGGCTCGGTTACATCGATGTTTTCTGTTTGTAATTTTTTTTCTAATTCTTGTTTTTTGAATTCTTTTTCTTTTTGTTTGATTAAAGCTTCTAATTCATCTCTTACTTCATTTACTAAACTACCAATTACTGGTCTTTCTTCTGGTGATACGGTTCCCATTCCTCTTAAGACAATGGTTAGTTCTCCTTTTTTTCCTAAGTATTTTACTTTTAATTCACTTAACTGTTTTTCTTCTTGACAATTCTTTATTTCTTGGATTGAGTTTTCTTTGATTTTGGCAATTTGTTCTTTCATAGTATCTGCTTCCTTCCTTTCTATTTCCATCTAAAAAGCCACTTCGTCCCTACTTTTTAGGACGAAATGGCTATATTTTCCGTGGTACCACCTAAGTTTATTAGCTTATTTTAAAGCTAACCTCGTTTCGTTTTAACGGTTCTTAACCGCTTTTTCCTACTTTTGTTTTCTTTTTCAGAAAAAGACCTAAAAAGTGAATTTTCAATATACTGATATCAGATGGCCTTCAGCCTTAGACCATCTTCTCTATTGTCATATTTAGTAATATATCTACTTTGCTTTTTAATTGGTTTTGCTTTTTTACATCACTAATGAATATTTTAACATATTTTCTAA
>CAMSQT010000070.1 GCA_947062645.1 uncultured Clostridium sp.
AGTAACTGGCAAGGATACATAGACTATAGGCAAGTAAAAGAAAGTGGAATAGAAGTTGTCTATATCAAATCAAGTCAAGGTAGCAATATTAAAGATGCTTATTTTGATATCAATTACGAAAATGCCAAAGCAAATGGATTAAAGGTTGGATTTTATCATTTTTTAACGGCAACTAACACCGAAGAAGCAGAGCGAGAAGCTAGATTTTTTGCCTCTGTTATTTCTGGAAAGACGCCAGATTGTAAATTAGTAATGGACTATGAAGTATTTCGGAGGAGTTAGTGTAGAAGAATCTAATAATATAGCAAGAGTTTTTTTAGAAAGTGTAAAAAGGCTAACGAATAAAGAAGTAATTGTTTATAGTGATTTATCAAATGCACGTGATAGATTTAGCCGAGATATTGCTGATAATTATGAACTATGGATTGCCTATTATGGAGATTACAACAACTTAAGAAATGTAGAAACTGCATGGGAAAGATGGATTGGTGTACAATACACGGATAGAGGCTATGTACCAGGAATTAGGGGCAATGTTGACAAAGACTTATATACAGAAAACATTTTTTTAAGTGATACCAGCCAAATACCAAACAACGAAAATCCAAATGATAGTATCAACACCGAAACAAAATCTTATACCGTCCAAAGTGGAGATACCTTATCAAGCATTGCAAGTCGATATGGAACAACTGTGCAAGAACTAGTAAATATCAATAATTTATCAAATCCAAATCTAATTTATCCAGGAGAGATTCTAAGAATTACCACTAATTCTACTACTCATGGCGAAGAAACAAGAGGAACCGGAAGCATTATCTATACCGTAAAAAGAGGAAATACTTTATCACAAATTGCAAATGCCTATGGTGTTAGTGTTTCCCATATTGTAGAAATGAACAACATTCAAAATCCAAATCTAATCTACCCAGGTGAAAAACTAAGAATTACGGAAAGTTCTAACACAAGCTTAAACCCAGTTACTAGAAATAACTACTACACGGTGCAAACCGGAGATACTTTATCTGGTATTGCTACAAGATATGGTGTTACGGTTAATTATTTAGTGAATTTAAATGGCATTCGAAATCCTAATCTTATCTATCCAGGACAAATGATAAAAATTTAAAAAAGCCTAGACAATTAAAAAAATATGTGCTAATATATATTAGTACATATACATGCCGATGTGGCGGAATTGGTAGACGCACTGGATTCAAAATCCAGCGGGAAACCATGTGGGTTCGAGTCCCACCATCGGTACCAAAATTCTTAATTTCAATAATTTTCATTTTCTTCAATAAGTTGATTATCTATTTCCTCTGAAATTTGTTGTTCTTCATTGGCTTGTAGGGGCTTTAATTTTCTATATTCTCCGTTATTAGATAATCTATTAACAAGGGTATCTCTTTGATTACTAAAACTAGATGAATTATTTTTATCTTGTTCATTAACAGCAGGAGATAAAATATTTAATTGTTTTTGAACAAAACTTGTTACAAAGGGAATATTCATTAATAACTCATGTCCTTTTAAAAATTTAGCAATCTTTTGACGAAATGACAAATTATTTTCTTTTTTAGGAACACTTGTTGGTGTATTGTCTTTTGGTATAATAGGATGTTTTATATCTTCAAATTTATTAAGTTTAATGTCGCAATTTTTTCCATCTAGTACTTGTTGTATTTGAGATAGGATTTCATTATTTTTCTTGTTATTTTCAGTAATGTCCATATTTTGTTGCCTGATAATTACTAATTTTTTCATTCCTTCCTGGAATTCATTATAACTTTTTTCACCTATTTCTATATCTTTTGTTATTGATTCGATATAAGAGTGCTTAAATTGTTGTTCGTCAGAATTCCATGCTGATTGGATAATTGACTTTTCATTTACTTTTTCAGCTAGCATATAGATTGCTTTTGTTTCTGCTTGATATGTTTTTATTTCATCTGGTTTTTTTCCCTCAAGTCTACTAGAAATATAGTTTATAATAGCTTCAATGTTATTATTATTACCACCAATTTGTCTATATTCTCCCGATAAATAGTCCTTACCTGTTTCAGAAAAAATATGTTTTTCACCTATACCATATTTATCTTTTATAGTATAGGCAACATGTGTTAATTCATGAAACAAGGTACTTTTTATTTCTGATTTTTTTTGTTGTATATCATATAATAATTTTTGTTTGTCTAATTTTGTATATAAATTCCACATTTTTTTGTCTGATTCCGATAATTCTAAATCAGATTTATTAAAGTAAAGGAAAATTTCGTTTACATCAGTATTATCTGAAATTCTTCCTATATATTCTCCAAGTTCACCGTTTAATGCTTTTGTGGAACCAGCAAATGTTATTTTATCTAAATTATCTTTTAGTCTTTTAAATAAAGCTTCTTTTGGAATAATATCTCCGTATAGCTCGGTATGTTTTTCTATAAATTCGGTGATACATTCTTTGATGAAAGGATTTGTAAAATGTTTATCCTTCCAGTCCTGAATTTCAAAATTTCTTTCCATATTTTTTCCTAACATATTTTTTATGTTAGTATATCACATGTTTAAATTTCTTACAACAAATTTTGAAATATAGGAAAATTTCATATATATAAAAACGCCTATTGTATATTTACAATAAGCGTCTTATATGCTAAAATTGATTATAGACATATAAGGTACACACTCATTGCGTATCTATGTGTTAAATGGTGGAATATTTGCTAATACTTTGGTTGGTGGAAGCAGATATTCCTGTTTATTTATTTTTTGTAATTTTCAATTGCAAATTCAATAGTAGTAAGTATTTTTTTATATTGTTCAATTTCTTGTTGCTGTATTTCAACTAAATTTTGCAATTTTTTTATTTGTTCAACGTGTGTATCATCATTAGTAATTTCAAAATTAGGCTGTTTCATATCTTGTTTTGCAAGCCATATAAGATAACCTTTCAAATTTTTTTGACGTTTCTCTTTGGCGAACTTTTTAATAGCCTCGTAATCTTCCTCATCTATTTTAAAAGATATATTTCTTGTACCCATAATAATCAACCTCCTTACACGTTAAATAGATTATAACACGTCAAGTAAAATCTGTCAACACGTTTTTTAAAAATATATAAATTGTTTATACTCGTTTTTTCTTAAATATATAATAACAAAAAAAAGCACCCTCTCGATTGAGAAAGTGCTGTGTCCATTTTAGGCAATGGACTTGTTACCACTTGACTTCCGTGTCATCGCCGTCGCTTTGGTCAGAAACACGCCTCGTCTGGTATCCCAGAGATTTCAGCCATTTGTCCGTAGCGTCGGAAATGTAGATACCAAGCCAGCAGGAGCTGTCGCCCTTTTCCACAGCCTTTGTGATTTTTTCGTCGGCTTTTTGTTGTTCCTTTTTGCCACGTTCAGTAGCTAATGTGTCGATTCGTTCCCGTGCTTCATTTGCTGTAATCATATGATAACCTCCTAAAATCTCGCTATGCGAGTTAATATACTATAATTATAATATATTTACATAAAAAAGTCAAATTTTTCATTTTAATATAATAAAAAAACGATTAAGATGAAAATTCCTAACCGCTTTTTTTAAAATTTATATTATATATAAATGTAAATATGCTTTTTAGTGTGCCGTGTAATCATTGATTTCTCAACATTTTGTGAAAGTTCCTATAAGAACACTCCAACCAACAACATATCTGTTCGAACTAAAAGAACAGATGATACAAATATCATTCTGAAAAGGATGGTATTTATTTTTCTATCATATTATATTTAAAATTTTGTATTTCTGTATATATATCATACCAACTATAACATCTTATAATATTATCATTATTTATTTTTTCATTATATGGATGATCATAACAAATAACTGGTATTTCACTTGAAATACTTAATATATTTTCAGGTTTATCTTCTATCATAATATTAATATTCATTTGTTTACAGATTTCTGCTTTGTTTTTACTAAATATGATATGATTATATTTAACATGATTTTGTAGTAACCATTGTTTAACAATATCTTGCATTTTATCTTTGTACTCATTTTCATATGTTGTAAATGAACGAGAAGTTATAATATATATTTCATTATTATCAATCTTTAATTTATTAATTATATCTGAAGCAAAAGGTCTAATGGAAATATTTTTTGAATATTCTAAAAGATTTTCTTTCCAAAATTCATTATATTGTTCTTCTGTTACTTCAAATATCTCTTTACTATCATATATGTCTTTATGTAATCTGTAGGGAATATTATTTTTAGTAAAATATTTTGTTCCATAATCTATAATATATCTATGTTCATCAGTTAGTACGCCATCTATATCAATTCCTATTCGCATAGTTAAATTCCTTTCATTATAAATCTTTTATGTTAGTATATCACATGTTTAAATTTCTTACAACAAAATTTGAAATATAGGAAAATTTCATATCCAAAAGTTGCTTGACAAATAAAAAATAATTGTATAAAATATCTGAAACTAATACAAAATAAAAAGAAAGAGGAGGAAATTAAAAATGGAACTAAAAGGAAGTAAAACAGAACAAAATTTAATGGAGGCATTTGCAGGAGAATCACAAGCAAGAAACAAATATACCTACTTTGCTAGCAAAGCAAAAAAAGAAGGATATGAGCAAATAGCTGCTATATTCCAAGAAACAGCAGATAACGAAAAAGAACATGCAAAAATTTGGTTCAAGCTATTACAAGGAGGAGAAATCAAAACAACAGCAGAAAACTTAAAAGCAGCAGCAGAAGGAGAAAACTATGAATGGACAGATATGTATGACAGAATGGCAAAAGAAGCAAAAGAAGAAGGATTTGACCATATAGCGTTTTTATTCTCAGAAGTTGCTAAAATAGAAAAAGAACATGAAGAAAGATACAAAAAACTATTAGAAAATGTAGAAGATGGATTAGTATTTAGCCGTGATGGTGATAAAATCTGGAAATGTAGAAACTGCGGTCATATCGTAATTGGAAAGCAAGCTCCAGAAATTTGTCCAGTATGCGCACATCCAAGAGCATACTTTGAAATTAAAGCAGAAAATTATTAAAAGAAAAATAAGAAAAGACTTTTGTCATTTAAATTGATAGAGGTCTTTTTTTTACAAACTACTTGAAAATCTAGCCAAAAAAACATATAATAAAAAGCAAAAGAATAAGAAAATAAAGGAGACAAAAATGCCAAAATTTTTTGTAGAAGCAAACCAAATACAAAAAAATCAAATAACCATCCAAGGAAAAGACGTAAACCACATAAAAAACGTACTAAGAAAAAAACAAGAAGACACCTTAACCGTATGTAACCAAGAAAACAACCTAGATTACCTAGCAAAAATAGTAAAAATCCAAGAAGACAAAATCATTTGTACCATAGAAGAAGAACTAAAAACAAATGCAGAAGCAAAAGTAGAAGTAACCATCTTACAAGGCTTGCCAAAAGCAGACAAAATGGAGTTAATCATTCAAAAAGCAGTAGAATTAGGGGCATGTGCCATCACACCAATCGAAATGAAACGATGTGTTGTAAAGCTTCAAGAAAAAGACAAAAAAAAGAAACTAGAAAGATGGCAAAAAATAGCCCAAGTAGCAGCAAAACAATGTGGAAGAAACAAAATTCCAGAAATAACCCCAATAGAAAATATACAAAATATTTGTCAATTATGCCAAGAATATGATATAGTATTAGTAGCCTATGAAAAAGAAGAAGAAAACAAATTAAGATATGAATTAGAAAAACTAAAAGAAAATAAAACCCAAAAACTAAAAATTGCTATTCTAATTGGTCCAGAGGGAGGAATCGATGACAGAGAAATAAATCAGCTTAAAAAAGATGGAGCAAAAATTATAACCTTAGGCAAGCGAATTTTAAGAACAGAAACCGTAGCCTTAAACATGCTAAGCATCATTATGTATGAACTAGACCTTTAGAAACAATAGATAAAAGAAAGGAATCTAAAAATGGTAACAGATTTAATAAAAAAAGAAGACAAAAAGAGTAAAATTCCCAAAGAAATCTCGCAAGAAATTCTAAAGAAAATGTTTGGAAACTTATTAAGAGCAGTAGGCATTATGTGTTATTTTATCATTTTAAACCTAGCCTACGCTAACATGAAACAAGAAAGACTAATCGGGGATATTGAGGTATTTGCAGGTGCCTTTTTAGTAACTCGGAATAATCCTATTAGAAAAAGCCTATAAAAAAGATAAGGGAAGCATTGCCATAACAGGAATTGAGTTTTTAGCATTATCACTACATAGTTTATCCATTATGCATGTTATCACTTTATTTAAATATGAATTCCAGTTTTATTTATTAACCTCTTCTTATGTAATATCAATTTACAGATCGGAAGAGCACACGTCTGAACTCCAGTCACAATGCCTCATCT
>CAMSQT010000071.1 GCA_947062645.1 uncultured Clostridium sp.
TACATAGCATTATATTCATTTGCTTCCGTAGAATATCCATTGGTAAATGGTTCTGTATAACCTGTTAAAGAGTCTTGACTACCATTAGAATATCCCGCTGTTCTTACAAATTCGTTTATATAATCTACTGGCACCCAGACAAATTGATTACCTTTTAAATCTTCAATTACAACTCCTTCTGCTACTAAATTTGCTGAATCATTTGCTATTTTGAACTTTGCTGGAATTGTTACATTTTTTTCGTCATTATCTTTTATTGACGTTTGTTTTTCAAATACAGTTTGATTTTCTCTTGCTTGTTCTAATTCGCTTTCTTCTGGTTTTACTGGCGTTTGACTTCCACCATTTCCTGTTCCTATTATTTCACCTGTCCCTCCATCTACCGTATACACATTCCCTGATTTGTCGAAAGTTACTTCTATTTGATTGTTATCTTTACCTTCTGTTTTCGCTCCTGCATTTTGATTATCTAATTCTACTTGCAATTCCTCTGCTGTAACAACTGCCTCTTGTCCATTATGCAACTTGTCCGCAATAACTTTCTTTTTTACTTTTTCTTAAACTCGTTTTATTTTTCATACATATCCTCCTCTTTTTCTTAGGTTTGTATAGATTGTATCAAAAATGTCAGATTATTGTAAACAAGTTTTCAATACCAATACCTATATTTTTCAAAAAAAAAGACAAGACTTTATTTATTTTAAAGTCTCATCTTTTTTACTTATTCTATACAGCAGTATATTCTCCCATGTCAAAATCTTGTTTCCAATCTTCTAAGTTAGTAATTCTTGCATTATAAAAATCCAATCTTTTATTATGATTACACAATAATTCTTTAAATTTGTCATGTTCATTATCATTTACTCTTTGCAAAGCAAAGATTTTTTCAAACTTTTCGTCCATGTATTCTTTCATTTCTGCAAATTGTTCACTAATACTTTTTTGTATGGTATCTAGTACTACTAAAATGTCTCTTCTATCTTCGATACGTCCTTTTTCTAATGTACTTACTCTATCATTTGTATTATCTAATCTTTTGTTAATTTCTTTTAATTCTGCTTTCACATCATGAACCTCTGTCCTAACAGCACGAAGCTCCTCTAAAATCATGGTCTCTGTTGAAGTCTCCATCGTATTTTTCACCACCTTTTTTGTTAATTTGAAGGAAATATGAAATACCAATCTAAGATTAATAAGTAAAAATAACCCATAACCATTTTGTTAGTCAACATTTAATCATATGTTCCATTGTTTGTCAAGAAAAAAACCTAAAAAAATCAAAAAACTCTTTTAGATTCTTTCTTCTAACTATTATGTTTCTTCGACCAAACCACTATAATAAGCATTATATAGCTTACTGTAATAACCATCTGGTTTACTTACCAATTCTTGATGGCTTCCTTCTTCCAAAATTTCTCCTTGATTTAAAACAATAATTTTATCCACATTTACAATGGTAGATAATCTATGAGCAATAAAGATAGATGTCTTTTCTTTCGAAATTTTGTCAACCGATTTTTGTATTAGTTCTTCTGTTTTAGTATCAATATTGGCAGTTGCTTCGTCCAAAATAAAAATCGAAGGATTGTGGGCAAATATTCTAGCAAAAGCTAATAATTGCTTTTCACCTGCAGAAAAAGAGTTTCCTCTTTCTAATGATATTTCCTCCATTCCATTTGGCAAGCTATTGACAAACTCGTCAGCAGAAGCAAGTTCTATCGTTTCGGCGATATATTCGTCACTAAACTTTTTATTCAACCTAATATTGTCCTTAATACTTCTTGCAAAAATAAATGGGTCTTGCAAAATGATACCAATTTTTTCTCTTAAAGAACGAATATTAATATCTTTAATGTTGATACCATCTAATAAAATTTCTCCTTTTTGAATTTCATAAAAACGATTAATTAAATTGGTAATAGTCGTTTTCCCTGATCCTGTTTTTCCAACCAGAGCAACACTTTGTCCGTGGCAAAATGGTAAAGCTAATATCTTTTAAAATCCAATTTTCGCCTTCATAGGCAAACCATACATTTTTAAATTCTATTTTTCCTTCTACTTTTTCTAATATTTTTCCTTCTTCAAAATTTTCTAGGTTTTCTTTATGGTCTAAAATATCATAAATTTTGTTAATCGAAACAATTGCTTCTTGTACTGTTTCAAAGTTTTCTACTAGTCGGTTGATTGGGCTAAAGATTTCTTTTGTATAAGTAACAAATACATATATTAAACCTACATCAGTAGACGCACCAAATATATGATTAATGGCTACCCACACGATAATAGTAATTCCTAAATTTTCTAAAACTTTTAAAAGACCTACTAATAATGCTTCTGTATTACCAATTGGAATCCTTGATTTCCAAAAATCAGAACAAAGTTCTTCACATTCTTTTTGCTTTTCATGTTGACGGTTAAAGATTTTAATTAGTTTTACGCCATAAATTGATTCTGCTAAAAAGATATTTAATTTGGTTTTTACTTTCTTAGAATATTCCTGTGCTTTGTTACTTATTTTGGTAAGAATAATGGATGTTAGGATAACAAAAGGAATTACCATAAAAGCACAAAGTGCTAATTGGTAGTTTAAAGATAACATCATAACCACAAAAGCAACAATCATTAGCACATCTTTTACAAAAGTAGTAACAACATCTTTAAATAATGTAGTAATATCCTCTACATCACTGGTGATTCTAACAAATAAAGTTCCTGCTGGTGTTTTGTCATGAAAAGGGATGTTGGCATATTGGGTGTAACGAAATAATTTATTTCGAATGGAGTAAATTACATTTTCTCCCATCATACTAGTTGCTGTTGTTACAATAAAATTTAAAATATTTCCTATTAAAACAATAGCAATATAAATTGCCCCAATGGCACCTATTGTCATAATTCCCTTTTGATAAAGATTAGCTGTTAAGTAATCGTCAATTACAATTTTAATTAAATATGGCTTTATGACTTCGCCAATATTAATTAAAATGGCTAAAACAGAGATAACTACGATTGATTTTGCTTGTGGTCTTAACATTTTATATAGTCTTTGTAAGGTTTTACTTTTCATTTGTTTTTCCTTTCTTTTGGTTTACTAAAAAATTAGCTTAAAAAACTAGGTTCTGCTTTAGTAGACTGTTGTTCAAAAAATTCTTGATAAATCCCTGGTTTTTGGATTAATTCTTCATGTACTCCTTGCTGTACAATATTTCCACCATTTAACACAATAATTTTATCACTCTGTTTTACGTCTGCTATTTTATTGGAAATGATAATACAGGTTTTATCTTTTGTTAAATCTCTAATATTTCCTATCAATTCTTTTGAAGTTCGATTGTCCAAAGCTGAGAAAGTATCGTCAAAAATGATAATGCTACTATTCTTTAAAAAGGCTCTTGATATTACCACTCTTTGTTTTTGTCCACCAGAAAGATCAGAACCTCTTTCTCCTATCTTGGTTTTAATTCCTTCTGGCATTTGGCTAATTTCGTCATAAATAACCGCTTTTTTCGTACTTTCTTTGATTTCTTCTTCTTCATACTCTTCTTTAAATAAACTAATATTATCCTTTAACGTAGAAGAAAATAGAAAATTATCTTGGGTAATATAGCAAATATTTTCTCGTAGCATCTCGATATCTAATTCATTGATATCTCTTCCATCTATTTTGATTTTACCATCTGGAATATTGTATAATTTGGTTAGCAGATTCATTAAAGTGGTTTTTCCACTTCCTATCGTTCCTATAATTCCTAATGTTTGACCTTTTTTTATTTCGATATTGATATCCTCTAATGCTCTATCTAGCATACCGTGGATAATTAAAATTTAAATTTTGGATGGTAATATTTCCTTCTAGTTTTTCTTTTTTCGTTGTTTTTTCGACACTTATTCTTTCCCTTTCTAGCTTAAAAACTTGGTCTAATCTTTGGTAAGAAACTTCGGCTCTTTTATATCTTGCAATTAGTCCGTGGTATCCAGTTTACTGGATTTCTAAATAAAGCAATATAACCATTAAATGCTACCAAATCTCCTACTGAAACCTTTCCCTCTAATACTAGATGCGATCCATAGATAAGGGAAATGGCATAGCAAAGCCCAAAACAGATATCAACACTAGCTGTTAATAAATTAGAAAATACATCTACTACATTATCACTTTGTCTTACCTTTCTATTTTTGATAATAAATTCTTTTAATTGGCTTCCTTCACAAGAATAAGCTTTTGTGGTTCGAATGCTGTCAGTACTTTCTTGGATATATTGTGACATTTCGGTAAATCTATCTTGTGCTTTTTTGAAATTAATTTCCACATATTTTTTTATCTTAACTACTAAAAAAGTGGCTACTACAATAGGACATAGACTTGCTATTGTTAATTTTAAATTTACCCCTTTTGCCATTTGAAAAACTACGATAAAAAAGGTGAAAATTGTTCTGGAAGCATGTGACGAAATTCGATATACTGTACTTCTTATTTCATTAGTATCTTTTACAAAATAAGACATGATTTCGCCATTTTTTATGTTTTGTATTTCTTTTACTTTTAATTTTAGAAATCTTTCAAATAATTTGTTTTTGATATCTTTTTCAAACCCTCTACTAATATATACTTCATAATACTTCCACACAATTCTTGTAACCAAATAAACAGCACATATTCCAAGTAGGTAATATATGTTGTTTAAAATGATTTGTTTATTGGATTCTATATCATATAAATTATCAATAATGACTCCTATTATTTTAGCAGGACAGGTTAATAAATAGATATCAAATGCTAACAATATCAGCATTATTATGGTTTTACCTTTGTATTTTTTTAATGTATCTATGATTACTTTTTTCATCTATAACACCTTTTCATTTGTCTTCTATTTTTTGATAAATGGTATCTCTATTAAATCCCATTGTATCATTGGTTTTTACTTGCCAATTTTCCATTTGTCTGTTTAAGTTCATAACACTAATTTCATCTTGGAAGGTAAATTCATCAAAATCAAATTTCATATCTTAATCAAACTCCTTTCTTAAAGAGGGATTTAAGGAACGTCCCCTAGTCCCTATTTACTAATCTTTTGGTTTCTTTAGCAATCATTAACTCTTCATTAGTTGGAATGATATATACTTTTACTTTAGACGTTTGTTTTGATATTACTTTTTCTTCACTTCTTACCTGATTTTCTTCTGAATCAATTTCCACTCCCATAAATTGTAATTGTTCACAAATTCCTTTTCTAATGTTAATTTGATTTTCACCAATACCACCTGTAAAAATGATATAATCTACGCCATTCATAGCTACGGCATATTTGGCAATATAGCTTGCAATTGAATATTTAAAACTATCTAAGGCTATTTTTGCTCTTTCGTTTCCATTGTTTCCAGCATTTTCGATTTCTCTAAAATCTGGTACTAATCCAGAAATTGCTTGCACTCCTGATTGTTTGTTTAAAATGTCTTCCATTTCTTCTGCTGATAATTTTTCTTTTTTCATTAAATACAAAAGAATAGATGGATCTAAATCCCCACTTCTGGTTACCATAGGAATTCCTCCGCAATGGTGTTAAGCCCATACTAGTATCAACTGACTTTCCGCCTTCTATTGCACAAATACTTGCCCCTTGTCCTAAGTGACATGTTACAATTTTTAAATCTTCAATTGGTTTATTTTCAATTTCAGCTAATCTTTGTGATACAAACATATGTGATGTTCCATGGAATCCATATTTTCTTACACCATATTTTTCATAATATTCATAAGGAATTGGATAGATATATCTTTGCTTTGGAATCGATTGATGAAAAGCAGTATCAAATACCCCTACCATTGGTTTGTTTGGCATAACATTTTGGCAAGCTTCAATTCCTAAAATACATGCTGGATTATGTAATGGAGCTAAATCAGTACATTCTTTTAAAATATCAATTACGTTTTGGTCAATTACTACTGATTGTGCAATTTTTTCTCCTCCATGTACTAAACGATGACCAATTGCTTCTATTTCATCTAAGCTATCAATTACATTATATTCTGGATTCGTTAATTGCTTTAAAGCAAATTCAATTGCTTCTGTATGATTATAAGCTGGATTTTCAATTTGCTTTTTTTGTCCTTTTGCTTTATGGGTAATAAAAGCTTCTTTTTCTCCTATTCTTTCATATTTTCCTGAGGCTAGCACCTCTTCTGTTTCCATGTTAATTAATTGGTATTTTAGTGACGAACTTCCGCAGTTTAATACTAATATTTTCATTTTTCTTCTTCCTTTCTTTTGGGGATTTAGGGACGTTCCTTAAATCCCTACTTTGGGGACTAGGGGACAGTCCTTTATTCGCTA
>CAMSQT010000072.1 GCA_947062645.1 uncultured Clostridium sp.
TGGCAAAAAAATCAATTTTAAATAAGTTTTAAGGTCTTCATGGATAGTTTTAAGGCTTCTGCATCGCCACAAACGCTCTTCATCTTTTATCATAACACTTTTTACATAATGTGGTAACTCCTTACTCCTTCACTTAACCTTAACCCCTAATAAATACAATAATTCTGGTGCTTGTAACATATCAATCGTTGCTCCTTTAATATCTTCTATTGATATGGCAATTCCTTCTATTTGACTGTTAGATAAATCAATGTCTTTTAGACTTGTTTTAAAAACTTGAGCATTACTTAGGTCTGCTTTTTCTAATACCACGTTTTTCAATTTACTTTCTTGCCAATAGCTATTTCGTAATCCAGTATTTTCAAAAAGAACATTTTCTAAGTTTGCTGTTGTAAGATTCATGTAATTACCATTCGTTTCTAAAAAAGACACATGATATAAACTAGTTTCTACAAAATTACAGCCTGTTATTTTGCAGTTATCAAATTCACATCGAATAAAGCAAGACCCTTCAAAAGAACTATTAGAAAAGTTACAATTTTTAAAACACACATCTGTAAACGTATTTTTTTCTAGTTTACTGCTTGTTATTTTTACTGCGTCAAATATTACTTTTTCAAATTTTAATCCTATTAGTTCTATCCTCTCTTTTTGCAAATTTTGTAATATTTTATTTTGTAAGGTTTCTTCTTCTATCTGTTCTTCTATTTTTTGAATTGGCTCTAATTTTTCTTTTTCTAGTTTCTGTGGTTTTATTATTTTCATTTATTTAACCTCGTATCTTTGTTTCATATAGTTTACTATTTTATTGAAGTTTTGGGCATTAGATGCTTTTATATAAATTAAATCTCCATCTTGAATGGTAGTATCTAAAGTCTTGATTAATTCTTCTATGGTTTCAAATCTTTTTAACGATTTTAATTCCCCATAATATTTTGTGTTATTTCCTATAACATATATGCTATCAAGATTTAAAGTTTCTAGATACTTTCCTAGTTCTTGATGTAACTTTTTAGCTTCGTCACCTAATGCAGACATTTCTCCAATAATGGCAATCTTTCTTTTGCTTTTTTGTTTTTGAGCAGTTTCTAACCCAAGTTTTATGGCTTCTATACTAAAGTTATAAGCATCATCCATTACGATAATCTCTCTTGTTTCATTTTTCAAAACCTTAAGCCTTCCGTCTACAGGTTTAAATTCTTGGATTGCTTTTACTATATTCTCATAACGTATTTGATAGATTTCGCCTATTTTTATGGCCAATATGATATTCGTTATGTGATGCTTTCCATATAAATTAAGCATAAATTCAGTTTCTTTTCCATATATTTTTGTTTTGAATTTTAAACTTCCATTTTGTTCTTCTATCTCATAGGCTTCTTTGCTATTATATTGTATAAGTTTATAGAAGCTCGTTTCTTTTAAATTTTGTAAATATATATCTTCTGTATTGACAAATAATATTTTTTGGTCTTTGATAAAATCTGTTATGTGCAATTTTTCTTCTAAAACGGTTTCTTTGTTTTTTAAGTTATTCAAATGTTGTGAACCAATAGAATTTATAACACAAATAGATGGTTTGGTTAATTTTGATAATTTTGTCATAACATTCTTTTCACTAATTCCTTGTTCAATTACCGCCATATCATAATTTTCAAATTCTAGTAAATCTCTTGCTACATGCCATCTTGTGTTATTATTTTGATTTTTAAAGTCATGTAATACTTTAATTTCCGTTTCCAATACTTGTGAAATCAAACTACATAGCGTTGTTTTTCCTACACTTCCAGTAACTGCTACGATAGGTTTTTCTAGATTTCTTTTTCTACTTTCTAGTCCTAATTTGTAGATTGCTTCATTTACATTGTCTACTTCTACTATACAAATTTTAGGATTGATTTTCTTTGCTTGGTTAATTATTTTTGTATAATTTTTAGAAGCTTTGTTTATCATAAATCCTATAGTTCCTGCCTTTACTGCATCTAAAATAAAGTCTTCTCGGTTAATTTCTCGAAATAGGATGGGTATGAAAAATTCCTCTGGTTTGTGATTTTCTTTTAATACGGAGTATTTTTGGATTTTAGTTTCTGGATTTCCATTTATGATTTTTCCATTTGTGTATTTTTCTATTTCTTTTAAAAGATACATTTTCTAGTTTCTCCTATTTTTGTTTCATTATATAATATATAAAATCTCTATCCGTTCTTCCACTTCAAACTGGCTATTGTAAAGCTCCGCATAAAAACCATTTTTCTTTAGTAATTCGTCGTGCTTTCCTTGCTCCACAATATCACCATGGTTCATAACCAAAATCAAATCTGCATTTTTAATGGTAGACAAACGATGGGCAATAATAAAGCTAGTTCTTCCCTTCATTAAATGATCCATAGCAGATTGAATTTGAATTTCCGTTCTGGTATCAATCGAACTAGTTGCCTCATCTAAAATCAATATTTTAGGGTCTGCTAAAATAACCCTTGCAATTGTCATTAATTGCTTTTGACCAGCAGATATATTGCTAGATTCTTCATTTATAATAGAATGGTAGCCTTGTGGCAACGTTTTTATAAAATGATGTACATGGGCAGCTTTTGCAGCTTCTATTACTTGGTCATCGGTCGCTTCTTCTTTTCCATATTTAATATTATCTTTTACCGTTCCTCCAAATAGCCATGTATCTTGCAAAACCATACCAAACATCTTGCGAAGTTCACCTCTATCAAAGTCTTTGATATTATTACCATCAATTAAAATCGCACCATCTGTTACATCATAAAATCTCATAAGTAATTTAACCATGGTTGTTTTTCCAGCACCGGTTGGACCGTACAATTGCTATTTTTTGTCCTTCTTGAACGTTGCTATTAAAGTCTTTGATAATTGGTGTTTCTCCGTCATAACTAAACTTAACATGGTCAAAAGTAACATTTCCTTTTAACGTTTCTACTTTTTTGTTTTCTTTACTGGTTTCTACTTCTTCTGGTTCTTCTAAAAATCCAAAAATCCTTTCTGCTGCTGCTATCATAGCTTGTAACATAGAAGAAATTTGTGCAATTTGGTTAATCGGCTGGGTAAATTGTTTATTATACTGAATAAAACTTTGGATGTTTCCAACCGTTATTGTTCCATTGATGGCTAGGTAGCCTCCTGCAACAGCTACTCCTACATAACCGAACATTGGAAATAAAGTTCATAACAGGAAACATTAGTCCTGATAAAAATTGTGATTTCCATCCAGAATGATATAATTCTTTGTTTGCTTTTTCAAATTCTTTGGTTACTTTTTCTTCGCTATTGAACGCTTTTACAATGTTTAATCCTCCATAAATTTCTTCTACTTGCCCGGTTTACCTCTGCTAAATAGGCTTGTTGTCTTTGGAAATATTTTTGTGATTTTCCGCACAATATTTTTTACCAAAATTCCTGCTACTGGCAGTATAATTAAGGAAATTAAGGTCATTTGCCAGCTAATGGAAAACATCATAATCAAAATCCCAATAATCGTACAAATGGATGTAATGATTTGTGTAATGCTTTGGCTTAAATTAAAATTCAAGATATCGATGTCATTTGTAACAATTGATAATACTTCTCCATGCGTTCTTTTGTCAAAATATTGCATTGGTAATTTATTAATCTTTCTAATGATGTCATTTCTCATTTGATAGGTTAGGTTTTGTGAAATTCCTGTCATGGTAAAATTTTGTACAAAGGAAAAAACAGCACTTACTAAATATAAAATTAACAAAGTGATAGCAATTTGACCAATTTTTCCAAAATCAATTCCATTTCCTCCTGATAATTTGCTAACTAAACCATTAAAAATTTCTGTGGTTGCATTTCCTAATATTTTAGGTCCTACAATAGTAAATATAGTACTTCCAATGGCAAATAGTAATACAATAATTAAAGCAACTCTATATTTTCCTAAGTAGTGACAAATTAATTTTTTAGCAGTTCCTTTAAAATTGCTTGCTTTGTCAATTGTTTTCTTTCCTCCTGGTCCCATTGGACCTCCTCCCATTGGTCCTGGCATTTTAGTTTCCTCCTTTCCCATCTAGTTCTTCTTTTGATAGTTGCGATAAGGCAATTTGACGATAGGTTTCGTTGTCTTTCATCAATTCTTCATGAGTTCCAATTCCTACCACTTTTCCCTCTTCTAACACAACTATTTTTTCTGCATTTAAGATAGTGCTAATTCTTTGAGCTACAATGATAACGGTTTTATCCTTGGTTTTGCTTGCTAATGCTTCTCTTAGTTTACTGTCTGTTTTAAAATCCAAAGCTGAAAAACTATCGTCAAATACAAATATTTCTGGATTTTTGGCTATGGCTCTTGCAATTGCTAGACGTTGTTTTTGTCCACCAGATACATTGCTTCCCCCTTGTGCAATTGGCTCTTGATATTGTTTTTCTTTTTCTTCAATAAATTCTATTGCCTGAGCAATTTTAACCGCCTCTATCATTTGTTCGTTTTTCATATTGTCATTTGCATATTTTATATTGCTTTCAATGGTTCCAGAAAATAACACTCCTTTTTGTGGTACTAATCCGGATAATGTCTCTTAGGCTTTTTAAAGAAACTTCTTTTATATTAACACCATCAATTAAAAGTTCTCCTCCTGTTACATCATAAAATCTTGGTATTAAATTAACAACTGTAGACTTTCCACTTCCTGTACTTCCAATAATAGCTGTCGTTTCTCCTGGATTTGCTGTAAAGTTTATGTCTTCTAATACTTCTGAATCAGCATCTGGGTAACGGAAAGATACATTTTTAAATTCAACTAAGCCTTTTTTACTACTATCAAATTTTTTAACTTCTGGTAAGTCTTGGATACTCTCTTCGGTTTCAATTACTTCGTTAATACGTCTTGCTGATACAGCTGCTCTTGGTAACATAATAGATATCATAGATATCATTAAAAATGCCATTACAATTTGCATGGTATATTGGATAAATGCCATCATATCTCCTACTTGAATAATTCCTTGGTCGACATTGTGTCCTCCTACCCATACAATTAAAATCATAATGGAGTTCATAATTAGCATAAGAAGTGGCATCATCATTGACATGGCACGACTCACAAATCGGTCTGTTTTCATTAGCTTGTAGTTTGCTTTTTCAAATCTACCTTCTTCTTTTTTCTCTTTATGGAAGGCTCTAATAACTGGCAAACCTGTTAAAATTTCTCTTGCTACTTGATTGATTTTGTCGACTAATTCTTGTAATTTTTTAAAGCTTGGCATAACACTAATAAACAGTGTTCCTACTACAAATAGTACAGCTAAAATCGCTACCCCAATAATCCACGCCATTTGACTATCACTATTGGTTAGCACTTTAATGAATCCTCCAATACCAATGATTGGTGCATAGACAACAACACGAAATAGCATCGTAATTAATTGTTGAATTTGTTGAATATCGTTCGTACTACGAGTAATTAAAGATGCTGTTGAAAATTGGGTTAGTTCTTTGTTAGAAAACCCAATTACTTTTTTGAAAACTTTATCTCTTAATGTTCTTCCTAGTTTAGCAGCAACCCTTGAAGATAGTAGCATAATTGAAACAGCAGATATCATAGTAATAGAAGCTATTCCTAACATTTGAAGTCCTGCTACTAAAATATAGTTGTTTTGTAGTTTATCGGTATCTACTCCCAATTTTTGGTATAACTGCTTTACAGCTCCTACTGCAACTTGCTCTTTAATAGAATCTTGCATATTATCAATTTTATTGGTGAATTCTGCCAATATTTGATTTGCTTGTTCTTCTGCCATATTTTTTATTGATTCGTTTTGAATGGTTGATAATTGCATTAGTGGTGTTGCCATAATTTTAGATAATTCGTCTTTTTCTTCTTTTGAAATTTCTTTTAACACAAAAATTGTGTCTGGTTTTCCTTGATAATCTTTTCCCAAATATTTATGAATTATCTTTTCTTCTTGCCCAGTAGCCTCTTTTCCAACTAAGGTATAGTGTTTTAGGATTTCCTCTTGTTGATTATTTTCTACAAAAACAAGTAAATCTTCTATTTGTTCTTTAGCTATTATTTCTGGCACAGCATTTTCAATTCCACCTGCTTGAATTCCTATATTTACAATTTTAGAAGTATAATCTGGCAAGGCTAAATCTGTTGTTGCTTGGATACATAGTAAAATAACAATTACGACCACCGACCAAAATGATTTTTTCAAATTTTTTAATACTTTTAGCATGTTTTCTCCTTCCTTGGGGATAGGGGAGATCGGAAGAGCGTCGTGTAGGGAAAGAGTGTTGGATCGAGTG